>CBDUSG010000565.1:0-2986 GCA_965369575.1 uncultured bacterium
AAACGGTCAAGGCATCTATCGAAAACGTTATCCACGGCGCGCTCGAAAACGCATCGCTCGACCATGAAGCCATCGCATGCGTCAGCCTCGGCACCGCGGGAATCGGCCCGGGAGGTGAAGGAAAAGAGGCGATCGAGGACCTCGTCCGCGAAGTCGTCCCTGTAAACACCGTCACGGCGACCGGCGACATGGTGATAGCGTTTCATGGCGCGATCATGGAAGATTGCGGCGTCGTCGCCAACGCCGGAACCGGCTCGGTCGTCTACGGGAGGTCGCCATCCGGCGCATATCGACAGGTCGGCGGCTGGGGCCACGTGCTCGGAGACGAGGGAAGCGCATACGACATTGCGGTCAACGGGCTCAGAGCCGCGGCGCGCTTTTCCGACGGACGCGGCGAGTTCACCAAGCTGGTTGATCGGATTCCGCCGGCCCTGAACATGTCGGACATCATCCAGGTCGCCTTCAAGATATACGGGATGAACATGCCGCGCGAGGAAATAGCGGCACTGGCGAGGACCGTCGCCCAAACGGCGCGCGAGGGCGACGAAGTCGCGCGCGGGATACTCCGCCGGGCCGCAGAGGAGATGGCGCTCGCCGTCACCACGGCCATCCGTGAGCTGGGCATGGAAGACCAGCATGTGCCGGTATCTTATGCCGGATCGGTCTTCGACTCGGGCGAGCTTGTCGTGGGCCCATTCGCCGAGGCGGTAAAGATGAAGTGCCCGCTGGCCGATGTTCTCGCGCCGAAGTTCCCGGCGGTCGTTGGCGCGTTTATACTCGGCGCCCATGCCACCGGCTTGCGTGTCTCGGAACAGGCGCTCGGAAAGATAAAGAATTCCCTCTTGAACAAATGATCTAAAAATCTATGGATTAACGGCGCCGAGCTTGCAAGCGGCCTGCCAAAAGAGTTATTATCTAACCAATAGATGCTTGGAGAAACTGCCGGTTTTTCCATTTTTTTATGGCTCCAAAGCCAAAACGGTCTTATTAAACGGGAGGGGAAGGAAATCATCATGTGGAAAAGGATTCTATTTGTTTCTTTTGCAGTGTTCGCTCTTGTCGTTTTCTCCGCGACGCTGTCCGCCGACGTGATCGTGCTCAAGAGCGGAAGGACCATCGAGGGTGATATCGTCGAGGAGACGGAGGACCTCGTGGCGGTCCAACTCGATACGGGCGGCACGGGCTTTTTCAGCAAGGACGACATCCAGTCCATAAACAAGACCAAGCTTGGCGTCGCGCGCGGGCAGATCATGGAAGTGACGGGCACGGTCGAAGTACTCGTCAAAGGCGAGACGGAATGGAAGCCCGCCGAAAAAGGCACGCCGCTCGATGAAGGCTACACGATTCGCAGCGGGCCCGACTCGAAGGCGGTCGCCGTGTTCGCCGACAAGGCCATTATGGCGATCGAGCAGGACAGCAAGGTAAACCTGGAGAGACTGCAAAAGTCCCGGCGTGTCGGAATAAACATAAAAGTGAATCTTGACCAGGGCCAAATCTGGAACGACGTAGGCAAGCTGACATCGAAACGGTCGAAATTTTATGTGGAAACAACGCAGGCGGTCACCGGCGTAAGAGGAACGGTCTTCACAGTGCAGGTGTTCCCCGACGCTACTACAAGAGTCGGTGTCGTAAAGGGGACGGTCGACGTCCGCACACGTGGGATGGCGATGTCCCCGACGAAAGTCGGCGAAAACAGCATGACAGAGGTCGCAGTTGACAAGGCGCCGACCGCACCGACCACTATCTCGGAAGAATACACCGCTCAGTGGAATCAATATAAGGCCCAATTCCAGAGGATCAGGCTCCAGATGGCGGCCGGAGGACTCGGAGATCTGCCGACTCCGGTTCTGCTGGCTGTCGTGGGCGTCGCAATCGTTATTATCGTATTCATCCTGAGCCGTGTGCTCAAGCGCCGCAACGCGTAAAACGAAGCGCAGAGATGTGATAAAACTTCGATGCAGCGAGCTTCCGGGGCGGAACGGGTGCGCAAATCAGGCTCGCGGCGGAACGGCCGACCGCGCTTCCCGGAGCTTCGGCAGAGGAGCGACAGGAATCGGCGGGAAAGACGAGACACGGTTTCGGGCGGGCTTTGCGTCTGTCGATATCACTCCGGCGGATTCGCTGCCGATGGGTGGCTACATCGAGCGCGCCGAAGCCGCCACCGGGGCACACGATCCTCTCTCCGCAAAGGCGGCTGCCTTTCGCATCGGTAAAACGGCTGCGATTGTGCTCTCGCTCGACATACTCTGCGTCTCGAGGGAATGGGCGCAAAAGCTTCGAGAAAAGATATCTCGAAAGCTTGGACTCGCGCGAGAAAGGGTACTCATAGCCGCCACCCACACTCACTCGGGACCGGCGGTCTTTTTTCCGGCGGCCGGAAGAACCGACACCGCCGCAAAATACGAGTCGCTCCTCTCCGAAAAATGCGCCGAAGCCGCCGAAAGGGCGTATTCCGAGGCGGAATCCGCGCGACTGAAGGCGGCGACCGGCAGATGCGAGAACGCAGCAGGGAACCGACGCGATCCAACCGCACCGACCGACGACCTCGTTTCCATCGTCCGCGTCGAGAATCCCCGCGGCGAGGTGAAAGGACTCCTGGCCTCCTTCTGCTGCCACCCGACTGTCATGGGTCCGTCCAACCTGCAATACTCAGCCGACATGTTCGGCGTGTCCGCAAAAATAGTTGAAAGAAAATATCCGGGCTCTACCTGTATAATGTTCAACGGCGCGGCCGCCGACATGAGCACGCGTTTTACACGGCGTGAACAGACGTGGGCCGAACTCGAACGTCTGGGCAAGAAACTGGCGCGGGCGATCATCGATATCGGAAAATCCGCCGGGGAAGTTGCCGGCGGCCCGATTGAAGCAAAGACGGCTTGCACGACTTTCCCGTTTCGCGAAATTCCCGATCCGGAGCGGGCGCAAATCGAATACGATGAAGCGGCGATAAGCGCGGACAGCCCGACCGCCGCAGGCGGGCGGGACG
>CBDUSG010000566.1:0-2983 GCA_965369575.1 uncultured bacterium
AGACCGATGCAGTCAGCGTAAAAGAAGAGATGCGAAGCATCTCATGTCGGCGGCGACTCGCCGCTCGCTAGCTGTTTCGCGCGATCCTGCGCGACACCTTTTCCCACGAGCCGGTTGTCAGGAAGCTTTCATCCATGTCCCCGACCATCGCGCGGAACTTTTTCATCGGCGCGGCGAACGAGAGGACGCCGTCTTTCACGAACGGCCGCGCGGACACGTCGAACATGCCGAGGACGGCCCGAGGCTCGGCGCGCTTGCTCTCGGCGAGCGGATAGCTGATGATGCTGCCGCAGCCGGAACAAAACGGCGAAATGACCGAGTGCTGCTCGGGCGAGGCGAAATTGGCCAACGTGAAAAGGCCGGCGAGCACGTCGGGCGGCGCGAAGAAGATGACGGCCTGCGGGTTATCTTCCCTGTGCAGCATATCCCATCGTTTGAAGACAATGTACTTTCCCTCGGCACGCGGCACGGGCATCTTCATCATGTACTTCTCGACAAGCTCGGGCATTTTCTTGTAGCGTTCGCCCTCCATCTCGCCGGGGATCCCGCACGAGAGAAAAAACTTGAAGCCGGAAGTGTATTCCGACGGGAACCCGCAGTAGCGAACCCCGCCCGGGCAGCCGAGCGTTTCATGCGTAAAGGCCAAAGTCCGCCCCTTCCGTAGAACCGGGGCCAGCTGACCTATCATGCACATGAATCCCTCGACCTGTCTCAAATACTCGGCGTACTTCTCATCGTCGGAATAATAGAATACGAAAGGCAGCTCAGCGCCCTTGAAGTATTTCTTCCATTTTTCGAGGAATGCATCTTTGAAATGTAAGTTCATGGTCGCGGCCTGACAATGATTAAGGACGGATATAATCAGCAAGTCGGTTGCGGCTCTATTCGTTCTCCCTGTCCGCCCGTTCGGAGGCTTCGGCGTCTTGTTCGCGCATGAGTATGGCGAGCTTTTCGGTGTCGGCGAACATATCGATGTGACCGCAGGCGGGACACGCGCGCGCGCCGACCTCGACCATCGAGTCGCTGAACACGAAGAACTTCGTTTTTTCCGGCATGAAATATATTTTGCCCGTCGAGCGCACCTCGCCGTCGAGACGGAAGCTGTGCCCGCATACCGAGCAGTGCAGTGCCCGCTGCTCGCCCTCTTCTTTGCCGGTCACCTTGCGGGCGACCATGTCGAGGTTCTCGCGCTTGAATCGCGTCGAGCCGCCGAGTTTGAAGAAGCTGACGGCGCCCTCGCGCATCCATCGGAAAATGGTCGGCTCGCTGACCCCGAGATATTCGGCGGCCTGCTTGATGGTCATCCAACCGTCTGCGCCTGTGGTCTCAGCCATATTTTACTCCTATGATCCCGCGCCCAAAACTATCATCGCATATCATATTCTATCACGAGGCGCGGATCTTGTCAATGAATTGGCAACCAGATAGTTGTCGAAAATTTCCCGGATTTTCCCTGAATTCGCCGCTATTACCATTTATTTTCGTATATTCCCGATTGGTCGAAAACGGTGTCTGCAGACGATCGTTTTTGGAGCAAATACCGAGATGGATCGCCCGAAAAGGGTTGAATATGGGCAGTGGTTATGGTATCCTTAACTACCATAAATCGCAGCGGCTTGCGACTTTGGCATCGGCGAACGGGGGGGCGCTATTGTTCGGGCGCGAGCCCCCTCGAACTTGATCTGAAGGAGACGGACATGGGAAAAATCACGATGGTGGGTGCCGGCAACGTCGGCGCGACTGCCGTTCAGCGCATAGCCCAAAAGGAACTGTGCGAGGAACTTGTGATGATCGACGTGGTCGAGGGCCTGCCTCAGGGCAAGGGTCTCGACATGTGGGAAACGGCGCCGCTGCTCGGATCCGACACGCGCGTTTTGGGCAGCAACGAGATGGCCGACATGAAGGATTCCGACGTCGTCCTGATCACGGCCGGCCTCGCGCGCAAGCCGGGCATGTCGCGGTCGGACCTGTTGGAGAAGAACGCCGCCATAATACGCTCGATAGTCGAAAATGCAGCCGAGCACGCGCCTGATGCGATAATCATGGTCGTCACGAATCCTCTCGACGTGATGACCTATCTCGCTTATCGAATATCGGGTTTCGGCAGACATCGAGTCGTCGGGATGGCGGGAGTGCTGGACTCTGCAAGGCTGCGCAGTTTCGTCGCGATGGAGTTGGGGGTATCCGTCAAGGATACGCAGGCGCTCGTCATGGGCGGCCACGGAGACTCGATGGTTCCGCTGCCGCGATACACGACGGTGGCGGGCATCCCGATCACGCAACTGATGGATGAGGATGCCATATCCCGGCTCGTCGAGCGCACGCGCAAGGCCGGCGGCGAGATAGTCGGGCTATTGAAGACGGGGAGCGCATATTATTCGCCGGGAGCTTCGCTGGCGGAAATGGTCGAGGCGGTCGTAAAGAACAAGAGGCGGCTGTTTCCGTGCGCCGTGATCCTCGACGGCGAATACGGGCTGACCGACATGTGCGCCGGAGTGCCCGTGATGCTCGGTCGGAACGGGATCGAGAAGATCATAGAGGTTTCGCTGGAGCCTTCAGAGCTTAAGGCATTGAAAAAGTCGGCCGAGGACGTCAGGAAGGACATCGAGCGCCTGAGCCTGCCATGAGCTACGCCGAATCGCCGAGCGTCCACCGGCCGACCAGGGCCGTGATCGATCTCGGGGCCATCGAGCACAACATGGCCTGCGTGCGCGAGCTCGTCGGCGGAGACGTGGAAATACTCGCCGTGGTCAAAGCCGACGGTTACGGGCACGGAGCGGTAAAGCCGGCCCGCGCGTGCGAGCGCGCCGGGCCGGCGGCGCTCGGAGACGCCCTTGACGTTGAGGGCCACGAGCTGAGGGCCAAGAGCTCTACTAAAGTAACTGTGTCTAAGAGGCGCTCTAAGCGTCGCAACGGCACGGCCAAGGATCAGTTGGAAGCTCCAGCTAAATCCGTGGTCGAGATGGCGCATCGTCAGGAGGAC
>CBDUSG010000567.1:0-2978 GCA_965369575.1 uncultured bacterium
AACGTCGGACTGCCCGATCGGATGTTCGCGGGAGCGGAGTTCGTACGCGCCCCGGCAGATTCGCTGAGCGCGTACGCATGGAGCGGCAATATCGTGGACTCACTCCCGGATGAGGTGCGATTTGTCAGTGACGAGGACGCTCGACGCGTCTTGCGACAGGCAAGCGAGTTGGTTGGTGTCGAAGCGTTGAGTAGACAACTGCGAGGCGGTGCATTGTCAGCAGCTCGTATCTCGGATGTGTTCCGGGTCAATCGCGTCGAGGGTGTCGCAATCGGAGCAGGTGTAGTGTTACGGCTGCCTCGAAATACCAGCGTCGAGCTGACCGGACGATTCGGCTTGGGTGACCACCAACCGAAGGGTCGGTTGGCCCTGCGCACCCAGATCACCCCGAGCGTCGCCATATCGCTTTTCGGTGAACGCGTGCACCGCGCCGCCATAGGCGATAAGCTGCCAGTCTAACCCGCGGCGCGCATCTCTTTCTCAAACGCCGCCACATGCTCGGGCGGCACAAACGGGTCGTCGGCGCCGTGCAGAGCCAGCACCTTCGCCTTTATGTTTTTCGCGTCGGCGAGGTTGGGAGTGTCTAGGTTGCCGTGAAAGCTGGCGACGCCCGCGATGTCCGCGCCGCCGCGCGCGAGTTCGAGAACGACCCCTCCGCCGAAGCAGTATCCGATCGCCGCGACGCGAGCGGGATCAACCAGAGAATGCTCTTTCAAGACCTCCAGTCCGGCGGCTGCGCGAGAACGCATGAGCGCGCGGTCGGCGCGATACTTGCCCGCCTGCTCCGCCGCTCCCTCGCGGTCCTTCGGCCTTATGCCCTTCCCGTACATGTCCAGCGCAAATGCGACATAACCGAGTTCGGCAAGCTGCCCGGCGCGCATCTTCTCGTAGGGCCCGAGCCCCTTCCACTGATGCGCTATCAAAATGCCCGGACGCCTGCCCCCGGTCGAATCGTCATGCGCCAGGTAACCCTCAAGCACGACCTCGCCGTGTTCGTACTCGATGGACTTCGTCACTATCTCCGCCCCCGCCGTCGTCGCCATCCCCAACGCCATAAGAACCGAAATCAAATATCTCACCGGCCACCCCCTCGCTCCGAAGACATCCCCTTCATATGCGACCTCGGTTTTCTGCAAACAAGACTGGCACAGACGCGGCCATGTCGCTATCTGTCCCTATGCTGCCCGGAATCGACGCGGTGGCCGGGACGGGCACGCATTTGACCGGCGCGGCGCGAATTCATTAGAATGCTTCATACATCTTACGCAAATTGGATTCGGATCTGAATATATATAGGAGATCGGAGAATGAGAGAAAAGTCTGCGCAGGCGGCCGGGACGGGTTTTGACGCGTTGTTCAAACCGCGGTCGATCGCGCACGTGGGCGCGTCGCCGCGGGCGGCGGCCGGAAGATTCAACTACACAAGATTCCTTCAGCTGACCAAGTTTGAGGGTGGCCTTTACCCGGTCAATCCCAAGCATGAAGAGATTCTCGGGCTGCAGTGCTATCCGAGCCTGGCGGCGATTCCGGGGGAGATAGACCTCGCGATACTCGCCGTGCCGGCCGCGAGATGTTCCGATGTCCTGCGCGACGTTCAGCCCGGCAAGCTCAGGTTCGTCATCATCCATACTTCCGGTTTCGGCGAGCTCGACACGGGCGACAAGCGCGATCTGCAGGCCGAGGTTCTGCAACTGGCCCGCGAGAAAAGGTTCCGCCTCGTCGGACCAAACTGCATGGGCATTTACAGCCAGCAAGGCAAGGTCGGTTTTTGGCGCGACCACTGGGAGATCATCGACGAGCCGGGCTCGGTCGGCTTCATCTCGCAGTCGGGCGGCCACGCGGTCAACATGATCTTTGCGGGAATGGACTCCGGCGTCTATTTCAACAAGGTGATCTCGCTCGGCAACCAGTCGGACGTCTCGATAAACGAGCTGCTCGAATACATGGGCGGCGACGAGAGCATCGGCGTCATCGGAATCTACGTCGAGGACATCAAGGACGGCCGCCGCTTCCTCGAGCTGCTCAAGGAAATCGGCAGACGCAAGCCCATAGTCGTGTGGAAGGGCGGCGTCTCGCCCGCGGGCAAGGAGGCGGCGGCCTCGCACACGGGCGCGATGGCGGGCGACGAGGTTGTGTTCGCCGCGGCCATGCGGCAGGCAGGCGTCATTACCGTCGAGGATTTCACGCAGCTTATGCGGTTGGTCCGCTTGCTGCAGCCGGGCTTCGACCTGCCCGGCGGGCGGCTGGCGATCTTCTCGCCCGGCGGCGGCAACAGTGTCAGCATCTGCGACAGTTTCGCAGCGCACCCGAACCTCAGTCTGCCGCGTCTCGCGCCCGAGACGCAGGAAAAGCTTCGGTCGTTCCTGCCCGAGGAGAACGTCGATGTCAATAATCCGGTCGATCCGGGCGCGGTAGGCATGTTCCGCCTGGGCGACCTCATCAAAACCGTCGGCGCCGACCCGCAGATCGAGTGGATGCTGCTGCTGATGACCGTCGACTACCTGTCGAACATCGACACCGAGGAGAACCGAGTGCTCGCCGTCGAGACGATATCGGGGGTTGTCAGCCACCTCGCCGCGAAAATCGGAAAGCCCATCTACGTGCTCGTGCAGCAGCAGCGCCAGAACAATGAAGATTTCGACCGATATCGCCGCGTCATGATCGGCAAGTTCAACGAAAAGCGCATCCCATGGATCGACGGCTCGTTCAAAATCGCGGCCGGAGTCTTCTCCAAACTCGTCAGCTACAAGGCTTACGTCGAATCGGCAAAATGATCGGCGGTCGATCTTTTGATCCACACCCGGGGATCGGGCCTCAGGCGGGACCGCCCGGGGGTTTCGTGGATGCCCGTTCGTATGGATGCCGCTTGATCGCCGTGCCGGCCGGATTCCGGCCTTGACAAAGCCTCCCGTGTTTGCTATCTTTCTGTGGAACTTCTTCTCGCGGCGCCGCGGCACTCCATTCTTCATCCTGACTGG
>CBDUSG010000568.1:0-2974 GCA_965369575.1 uncultured bacterium
CCCAAACTGCAACGGGAGATCGATGAGATCCAGGCCGCCACTAAGGACTTGACCGCGGCCTTCGCCGAGGAGCCCGAGGAAGAGGCGCTCCGCGACACGCAGCTATATGGCGCTCGGGGTCGGTGCGACGCTCGCTCTGACGGGCGGCGTCTTCGGTACAGACGAGTATCCGCGGACATATCAGGGCCGCCCGATCAAACGCATCAGCGACGATTACATCGGCATAATTGTTCTCATGTTCGCGTTCATCGGGCTTTTTTCCGGCGACAGGAGGGCGTGGTTCTTCGCCGGGGCCGCTGCCGCGGCGCTCGTCATCTCGTACGGACGATACTTCCCATACCTGTTCAGGCTGGTCTACGCGCTTCCCGTCATGAAAGGCCTGAGAGTTCCGCACAAGTGGATTTTCATCACGGCTCTCTGCGTTCCCGTGCTCGCGGGGATAGGGGCCGATTTCTGGAGGAAAGCGCCGCCCGAAAAAAACCGCCGAATAATTTTCGCGGCTATGATTTTCATCGCGGCTATGGTCTCTCTCGCTTACGCTTCCCCGTACATCGTGGGCGCCACGACCCGCGCGGCGTCGCGGGAAGTCGGTGCGAGAGTTGGCGTGCTGATCGCGGCGGCGGCGGTATGTCTGCTCGGGAGATTCAGAGTGGCAAGGAAAGTGAGATTCCTCGGCGTGATCGCGCCCGGGATCGTCGTCGTTCTGCTCGCCGGCGATTTGATCGGCAACGCGTCGAAGTTCATCAAGTATTACGATTACCGCCCGCGGTTTATCGAGGACGACCTCGTGCAGTCGCTGCTCGCCGAGCCGGGACCCTTTCGCGTGAAGCTGTGGTCGGAAAGCCCGCGCCTGCGGCACTTGGTCGCCGACGCCCTCCCCTATCACGGAGTGGGCGTGGTCGACGTTGTCATGTCGAGACGCCCGGCAAGGTACTCGGAGGTCTTTGGCGCCGCCCGGGAGGGGCGCCTGCCTTTCGCAAAACTTTTTCAGTTGTTCAATGTAAAATATGTCCTTTCCGCTTCGGCCGTGCCAGAGGCGGCGGACATCCGACTGGGTTCTCCGAAGATTATCTCCTCAGACGGGGACTGGCCTCCCCCCGCTGAGAGCTACATGTACGAAATGCGTGACTACCTGCCGCGCGTATATGTCGTTAATAAGTACGAAGTGGCCGATCGGGACAAGGTCATGGACGTCATGGGCCGGCCCGACTTCGACCTGCGGCGCACGGTCGCTCTTGAAAAGCGGCCCACCCTAAACTCGGGCGCGGACGAGGCCGACCCGCAATGGAGCGCGAGAGATTACCGCGAGACACCGCACCGCGTTTCCGTATCCGTATCGGTGGACCGGCCGGCTATCCTTGTGCTGCAGGATTTCATGGATCCGGACTGGCGAGCCGCTATAGACGGAAAAGAAGCCGCTATCCTGCGCGCCAACTACTTGATGCGGGCCGTCGTCGTGCCGGAGGGTGAGCATTCGGTGGTATTCACATATCATCCTCCCGTATGGGGATTCGCCGTGACGCTCGCATGCTGGATTGTGGTTATCGCTCTGACCGCGCATGCTCTCGGCACAAAGGCGCACGCGGTTTTCAGAGCGGGCGAACGGACCGATACCCTTGGGGCGCAATAGCCGCGATATGCTATAATATCCGGACTTTTTGAGGAGAAGCGGCAAGAAAACGATCGTGGGCTGGATCATGGGCTATAAGATTCTCGTAATCAACTGGAGGGATATCAAGAACCCCAACGTCGGCGGGGCCGAGGTGAATTTTCAGGAGATATTCAAGCGGCTCGTCGAGCGCGGTCACGAGGTCACCGTGCTCTGCAGCCGCTACGATCTGAGTTTTCCCGAGGAAGAGCGCATAGACGGCATACGCGTGATCAGGCGCGGCAACCGTCACACGTTCAACTTCACTGTCCCGATCGCCTACGGCCGGGAATTCAAGAAGGAGCCATACGACATCGTGATGGACGATCTCAACAAGATTCCATTCTACACCCCGCTTTACGTCCGTCACCCGCTTTTCGTCTTGGTGCATCACATCCACGCCAGTTCGATCTACGGCGACACTTTTCTGCCCGCAGGCCTGTACGTGCACCTGAGCGAAAGGCTCATTCCGCTGTTCTATCGGGGGGTACTCTTCGTGGCGGTGAGCAAGAGCACCAAATCGGAACTCGCTCGAATGGGCGTGCGTGCGGAGAACATCGAGATCGTTCACAACGGCGTGGACCATACAATTTACAATCCGGACGAATCCATGCGCTCGACCGATCCGCTGATCGTCTGCGTGACGCGGCTTAAGAAATACAAGGGGGTGCATCTGCTTCTTCGGGCGATGCTCGCGGTGAGAGAAGAAATCCGCGACGCGAAGCTGATTGTGGCCGGCCGCGGGAATTACGAGCCGAAGTTGCGTCGCCTGACGGCGCGGCTCGGCCTCGAAGACTGCGTGGAATTCAGCGGCTTCGTCACAAGAGAAGAAATGGCGAGCCTTTACAGGCGGGCGCAGGTCGTGGTGAATCCGTCGGCAAAAGAAGGCTGGGGTCTGACCGTCCTCGAGGCGAACGCATGCGCAACCGCCGTCGTCGCCGCCGAGGCTCCGGGCCTGAGGGATTCGGTCATTCATGATCAGACGGGGCTGCTGTACCCCCACTCGGACACCGGCGCGATGGCTGCGGCCGTCGTGAAACTGCTCAAAGACAAGGAGCTCCGAACCAGGCTCGGCGAGAAAAGCCTGGAGTGGTCGAGGGAGTTCACATGGGAAAGAGCCGTGGACGGGATCGAGGCCATAATGGAACGGGTAATAAGTGAAGCCGGCGCTCGGCGGAAATGAGCGCAAAGACAAACCTTCGCGATTTGTGCATTCGAGGAATACGGCGAACGAGATGAGCGGTGTCGGCGACTACATCAGATATGTCCGCAAAAAGGGGCTATTCCAGGTCATATACCACGTGACCCGCAAGTGCAATGCCCGGT
>CBDUSG010000569.1:0-2965 GCA_965369575.1 uncultured bacterium
AACCGACCTCAGCACAAGAAACGGCACGTGCGTAAACGGCGAATGGGGTGCGAAAGCCGAACTCGAAATCGACGACCGCGTTATGGTGGGCGCGACAATTCTCAGAGTCGTCAATGAGGATTATCAGGTAGCAGCGCCTGAGAAGCGTCCCGCGCCGTTCTCTTTTTTTCGGAGCGTATCCATGGCGATCTTCGGCAGAGGGAAGGAGCGTCGGCCGGAGACCGACGGGCGCGAGCTGCACGAACTGCCGGCCAGAGGGCCGAAAGCCGTCTGGAAACCTCCCGTCGCTTCGGATTCATCCGGCGCCCGCCGCAGGACCACCATAACAACGACCGACCCGGACTGACCGCCCGCCGGAGAGCACGATTTTTCTTTTGCCCACGCGAAGTCATTTGTCCGGGTGAATGGCGGGGGGATTTGTCGCGCCGCCTTGGAGTTCCGACGCCGAAGGATCAATCAAACCAGGCGGGGTCGAGCCTGTTCCCGGATGCGACCTTCGCGTAAGCTCGCGCGCTCGGTCGCGGGCTGCGCTCCTGAGTCTCGTAGTCCATGGCGATCAGGCCGAAT
Organism: uncultured bacterium; assembly: GCA_965369575.1. GTDB lineage: Bacteria > Abyssobacteria > SURF-5 > SURF-5 > SURF-5 > CBDUSG01. The sequence continues at coordinate 568 of CBDUSG010000569.1, forward strand.
CGCGGAGTCAGCCCCTCGGCCCACTCGAAGTTGTCCAGAAGCGACCAGTGGAGGTATCCGCGCACGTCGGCGCCGTCGGAGATGGCCCTGTGCACCTCGGCCAGGTGCCTGCGCAGATATGCCAGCCTTTCGGAATCGTCATCGGCGGGGATTCCGTTTTCCGTTATGTAAATCGGCTTGTTGTAGCGGCCGAGCCGCATCAGGACCCGATAAAGCCCTTCCGGATATATCTCCCAGCCGAGGCTGTTCGCCTCGCAGCCGGGCCGGGCGAGGTTTTCTATGAACAGCGCCTGCGGCAGGCGCGGATTGAATCTCACCATGTCGCGCGAATAGTAATTGAGGCCGATGAAATCCTGTGTCCCCGCCAGAAGATGCACTTTTTGTCCGATCCCTATCGGCCACGCGAGCCTGCCGGTGTCGACCGCGTCGAGAAACCATCTGTTGAAAATAAAGGCGCTCATCCATGCCAGCGCCCAGTCGCTCGGATGGAGTGGGCGCAGCGGGTCGAACACGCGAATGAGGTTCGCCAACCCGACCTCGCAGCCCGGTCCGCGCGAGGTCTCGTGAATGGTGTGATACGCCAGCGCGTGCGCACGCAGCATATTGGTCATGACGATCGCCGCGCTGCGCAGGCTCGTCGAGCCCGGCGGCCACTTGCCCTTGACGTAGCTGATGTACGAATAGACGGCCGGCTCGTTTATGGTGTTCCAGAAGCGGATGAGCCCGCCAAGCTCGCCGGCGACGACCTTCGCATAGCGGGTAAAGTACTCGACGACCCTGCCGTTTTCCCAGCCGCCGTCTCTTGCGAGCCAGAGCGGATTGGTGAAATGGTGGAGCGTGACCATCGGCTCGAGCCCGCGCTCGCGAAGCGCTTCGAGAACGCGCCGATAATGCTTGATTTGCGCCTGTGAGAAGACGCCCTCCTCGGGCTCGATGCGGCTCCACTCGAGCGAAAGCCGGTGCGCATTGTGCCCGAGCTCCCTGGCCAGGTCGAAGTCCTTCTCGTACCGGTTGTATTGGTCGCATGCCGTCTCAGAGGTGGTGCCGTCGGCTATCGTGCCGTCGCGGCGCTCCCACTCCCACCAGTCGTTGTTGCGGTTGTCGCCCTCAACCTGGTGAGCCGCCGTCGCGGCGCCCCAGAGGAAACCCTTCGGAAACTCAACGACTCGGGAATCGGTCAAATCAGTTACCCCCACTGTCTGTAGGATTGCCTATGAGATTATAATAGCAGTCTCTCCGGCGGGGAGCAAAGCCGGCATCTTCGATGATCGCCTTCATCTCATCCAGGCTCATCCTGAAGGTCACACCGGCGGCGCGAACAACGTTTTCCTCGATCATTGTGCTCCCCAGGTCGTTAGCGCCGAACCGGAGCGCGAGCTGGGCTATCTTCGAGCCCTGCGTCACCCAGGAGGCCTGGATGTTCGAAAAATTGTCCAGGAAAAGACGCGATACGGCCAGCGTCTTCAGGTATTCGACGCCGCCCGCCGCCGCGCCCTCCATCCGCGTGTTGAGCGGCTGGAAGGTCCAGGGGATGAATGCGGTGAATCCGCCCGTTGAGTCCTGCAGTTCGCGAACCCTTGCCAGATGTTCCACCCGGTCTGCCAGGCGCTCGGCGTGCGCGAACATCATCGTGGCCGTGGTCCGCATTCCCATATTGTGCGCTGTCCTCATCACGTCGAGCCATTCATCGGCCGTACATTTGTGCGGACTTATCTCGGAGCGAACGCGAGCGGACAAAATCTCTGCGCCGCCGCCGGGGATCGTGTCCAGACCGGCCGCGCGCAACCGGGAAATGGTTTCCTCGACGGTGATGCTCTCGATGCGCGCGAAGTGGATGATCTCGGGCGGCGAAAACGCGTGTATATGTATGCCGAACTCGCGCTTGATGAATTGCAGCATATCGCAATAGAAATCCAGTTCGAGGTCCGGGTGAAGCCCGCCCTGCATCAGTATCTGCGTGCCGCCCAGTTCGACGGTCTCACGTATTTTGTGCGCAAGCTCATCGTGTGAGAGCACATAGGCCTCGGGCGAGTCCGCCGCCCTGTAAAAGGCGCAGAACTTGCACCCGGACACGCAGACGTTTGTGTAGTTGATGTTTCGATCGATGACGTACGTGACGCGATTCTCGGGATGGAGCCGGCGGCGCACGGCGTCGGCGGCTGCGCCCAGCGAGAGAAAGTCATTCGATTGAAACAACCTGAGCGCATCTTCCTCGCTCAGGCGCCGCCCATCGAGGCAGGTATCAAGAATCTCACTGACCGACGAACTCAATCCCGACTCCTCCCGGACACAGACCGTCTTCGGCGGCGAGCTTTTGGAATAGACGCAGCGCCTCGATCTCACGCTCGCCCAGATTGTACCTCATGATGTCTTTCAGATAATTGAAACAGACCTCGGC
>CBDUSG010000570.1:0-2961 GCA_965369575.1 uncultured bacterium
GAGTCGCGAGGGACAAGTCCTCGCTGACACTGAACCGATAAAGCGGCTTATGAAAAAACGTCTTTTCCACAGACCGATGCGAGAGGCGTTTACTGGTACATAAACGAATTAAGCCGTCACTCCCCGTCAGGAAAGAGATGCGCAGCATCTCATGTCAGCGGCGACTCGCCGCGGCGCACGCTGATCCCTCGATGCGCATTTCTTGAAAAGGATTTCTGGAGGCTATATAATGGCGGCTTGCGGCCGGGCTGTCAGTCCGGACGATCGGGACCGCTGGCAGCCGGCCCCAGACGGTCCTCGGGCGGATTGCCGGATTTTTTGCAGAAAGGGGAACAGATGCCCGGAGTCGACGATAAAATCAGGCTGCTCATCGTTTTCGGAACGAGACCCGAGGCCATCAAGCTCGCGCCGGTCGTGCGTGAGGCGCAAAGACGGCCGTGGGCGCAACCGGTCGTGTGCGTGACCGCGCAGCACAGGGAGATGCTCGACCAGATGCTCGGGGTGTTCGGCATCAGGCCCGAGATCGACCTCGGCATCATGACGCGGGGCCAGAGCCTGCATTCGCTCACGGCGAAAATCCTCACCCGGATGCAGAAGGTCATAAGCGAGACGCGCCCGCACCTGGTTGTCGTGCAGGGTGACACGACGACCACGTTCGCGGCCGGACTTGCGGCATTTTACGAAAAGGTTCCCGTCGCCCACATCGAGGCCGGGCTGCGCACGTGGAAAAAGCATGAGCCGTTCCCCGAGGAAGTGAACCGGAAGCTGGCCGACGCGATAGCGGATTTCCATTTTCCGGCGACCGACCTGAATCGGCGCAATCTTCTGAAAGAGGGGATCGACCCCGAGCGGATATTCACCGTGGGCAACACGGTCGTCGACGCCCTGCGTTACATTCTGCGGGAGAACCGAAAAAGGAAAAGCTTTCCCGGCCTTCCTCCGGTCGACCGGCGGAAGAAAGTTATCCTTGTCACCGCTCATCGGCGGGAAAGCTTCGGCGAGCCCTTGAAGAACATCTGCAGGGCGCTGCTGCGGATTGCCGAGCTCGGCGATGACATCGAAATACTGTATCCGGTCCATCTCAATCCCAATGTGCTGCGGCCCGTCAAGAAGATGCTCGGCGGCAACGGACGCATTCATCTCCTTCCTCCGCTGGACTACGTCGTGTTCGTCGAGCTGCTCCGCCGGGCCCGACTGATACTCACGGATTCCGGCGGGATACAGGAGGAGGCGCCCTCGCTCAAAAAGCCGGTCATCGTTATGCGCGAGGTCACGGAGCGGCCCGAGGGCGTAAAGGCGGGATTCGTCAAGGTCGTCGGCACCGACGTCGATGCCATAGTCGAAACGGCGGAAAAGCTCCTCAAGGACCCTTCGATCCGCTCTCGCCTGAAGAACACGCCCAACCCATACGGCGACGGGCGCTCGGCTCAAAGGATACTGAGCGTCATAGGCAGGCATCGCAGGCGGCTTTTGTCTCGCGGGAAATAGCTCGCCGCGACGTCGCCCGCGGCTTATGTTCGCCGTAGGCGAATGATCCTGCGCTTGCCTCGCGCCATGAGCCGGACGTATCTCAAGATGGTCCTGAATTTCTTCAGCTTGCTCTGACTTTGCTTGAGGTCGTACCTCAAAACCAGCGAGACCTCGCCGACTCTCGCGCCCAAATAGAAGGCCTTTATGAGGATCTCGGCCATGCAGACGAAGCTCTTTTCCTCGATGAATCTCGCGCCGTACTCCCGGAAGGACTTTTTGATAATCGACGCCCTGTACATCCTGTAGCCGCATGTGTAGTCTCTGGCGCCGTCGACGTTGAAGAAAATCTGAAGCAGCAGGCTCGCCCCTCGGCTCAGTATCTTCCTCAGAAGCTCGAGCCCGACTTCTCTCCCTCCTTCGGCATATCTTGAGGCGATGATGATGTCGTAACCGGAGTCGCTGTCGATTTTTTCTTTCATTTTCAATATCAGATTCGGATCATGCGTGTTGTCGGCGTCCATTGTCACCACGAGGTCATCATCCGCCGAAGACTCGGCCAGGCGCCCGAGGCCGGTCTTCATCGCTTCGCCGAGGCCCTTGTTGGTGTCGTGAACAAGCAGGTCGATGGGCATTTCCTCCGAAAATCCGCGGGAGACCGATTGCGTTTCGTCGTCGCTTCCATCGTCGACAATGACCATCCTGTAATCGATGCCGTTGGAGTCAAACAGATTTTTGAAGGCTGGAAGCAGTAGTTTCAGCGCCTGCGCTTCGTTATAGGCGGGCAGCATGACATGAATCAAGGCTCTTGTCTCCACTTTCGATTTTGCTTATCCCGGATTCGGCCCGGGGCCCGGGCGTCTCATGACATTCCCCGGAGTATACATCATCGAGCGCGGCATTGCCAAAAGTTCCGAGCTGACATTGCCGTCGCTCCCGATCCGATCGGTCCGGGCAATGTCAGGCTTATTTCTGACTCTGGAAGGATTTGGTGAATTCGGCTGCCGAAGTCCGTATCTATCCACAGAAAACCATTACCGTCTCATTTCCGATGGATTACTCGCCCTTCCATCTTCCCAGATAGTCTCGTGGTGGGGAACATGGGCCTTTCTAATAGCAGAAACGTAATCGGCGGGAGTAGAATTAAAGGGCGAGAATGTCTCTGAGGCGGGTGAAAAAGCCCGAGGCGAGAAGGCGGCGGAGTTTGCTCTCGGTTGAGGAAAGGTTCACATAGTGGCGAAAACGCTGCAGCGGCGGGAGAGGAAATCGAGGCTGGCCGGGGTCGAGCTCCCAGGGATGGAGGTAAAGTATGGCCGGATGGCCGTCAGCATTCATCCGGCGAATTGCCCACTTCGAAACCCAGAGCGGCGCCAGGCGGAAGTACCCGCCTCCAGCGGCGGGGAAATTTTGGCCTAGCAGCCGCGCGGTCATGGGCGGCGCCTCGATGATGCTGCGCCCATTGCGAAGCTTGACTGTTTCTATGTGGCGATTCCA
>CBDUSG010000571.1:0-2945 GCA_965369575.1 uncultured bacterium
GTATCGCAAAGAGTACCTCAACGAAGATCCGAATTATGTCCGCGACATGAAAATACAGGCCGCCGAGCAGTCGCTGCTGGGTGTCGCACATGCGGTGGCGCAGCTGCTGGATTATCCCGATTCGAAGCTGCGAGGCGCCGTCGATGAGCTTCGCGGCGATGCCTCGGCCGCCCTGCTATCGCTCGCCGAACGTCTGAGACAGCCGAAGCTCGACGTGAGGGCCGCGCTATCCGAGCTGCAGGAATCGATCACGGGCCTGATCGCAAAGTCCGTCGCGGCCGGAGAGGACCCGGCGAACGAAATAGACTTCAGCGTGCAGAACGCCAAAGAGAGCATCGCGGCGCTGCTCGAGTACTACGCGGACGAGCTGCAAGGCGGGAACGGACTCAAAAAGCTGCTCACGCATCCCGCGCTCACCGAGCTGGCGAAGGCGACCCTCGACGCCGCCACCGCAGTTCAGTAGTCCCAAACGGGCTACACGCCGGCTCGACGCCGGCCTCGATCGCCTAAAGCTTGCGCGGGCTGATCGCAGGATCGGTCAGCACGTTCACGCATGCCGGTTTGCCCGAGGCGAGCGCGCGCTCGATCGCGGGTGCGATCTCCGAGGGTTGCGTTACGAGTTCTCCGTGTCCGCCCAGCGCTTCCACGACTTTCTCGTAGCTCCGCGTCGGAAGGTCGCAGCCCACCATGCGGTCGGCCCCGTAGACGTCTTCCATGCCGTGCCTGATCATGCCCCAGCACCCGTCGTTGCTGACGACGCAGACTATTGGAAGATCGTGTCTGAGCGCCGTGTCGAACTCCATCGCGTTGAGCCCGAAGCTGCCGTCGCCGCAGAGCACGATAACCTTCTTTTCCGGCCTGGCCAGCTTCGCCCCGAGAGCGAACGGGATGCCGACGCCGAGGCAGCCGAAACTCGACGCGCCGTTCGCAAGGTGCTGTCCCGGCGCAAAGGTCGGCAAAGTCATGCTGCCGAAAACGGCTATGTCGCCGCCGTCGATGGTAACGATCGTGTCCTCGTCGATGAACTTCGTCAGCTCGCCGCACACCCGTAACGGATGAATCGGGACGCTGTCGGATTCCATATAGGGCTTGTGCTTTTCTGCGCGCCTTTCCCTCGATCCTTCAAGGACGTCGACCCACGCTTCATGCGACCCGGGCTTGACGCCTTCGGTCAACTGCAGCAGCACATTCTTCGCGTCGCCGACGATGCCGACGTCTATACCCCGGTTCTGCCCGATCTCCGCCGCCTCGATGTCGACTCTGATGATCTTCAGCTCGGGCGGGAACTTGCCCGATCCCAGCGTATAGTTGAGCTGCGTGCCCACGATAAGCGCCACGTCGGCCTTAAAGAGGCCCGAGAGCGCCGACGCTCCGAAGCACAGCGGATGCTTGTCGGATACGGCGCCCCTGCCGTTGTTGCGCGTGAAGACGGGGATGCCCGACTTTTCGACGAACGCCAGCAGCTCATTGTGGGCCTGCGACCACCAGACGCCGCTGCCCGCGACCACCACCGGCCTCTCTGCCGCATCCAGAAGAGAGACCGCCCGGTCGATCTCGCCCGGGTCGCCCGCGGGTCCCGCCGAGGTGCGATAGTTCGTCGGCATCTCGACGGCCGAGTCGTCGACCTGGTTGAAGAAGACGTCCATCGGAATCTCGAGATAGACGGGCCCGGGACGGCCCGCAAGCGTGTGACGGAACGCCATCGCCATGTAGTCGGGGATGCGCTCCGTCTGATAGATTGACCGCGACATTTTCGTCAGCGGCCTGATTATGTCGATCTGGTTGAGGTCCTGCAGCGGGCCGGTGTCGAACTCACCCAGCGGGCTGTGGCCGGCGATGCAGATGATCGGGCTGTTGGCCATGGCGGCGTTGGCGGTGCCGGTGATCATGTTCGTGAAGCCCGGCCCGGCGGTTACGACGCAGACACCCGGCCGGCCGGTCACGAGCGCAAAGCCCTCGGCCATGTGCGCCGCAGCCTCCTCATGACGCACGTCGATGATCTTTATCCCCTCGTCCAGGCAGGCGTCATACAACGTATATATGTGCCCTCCAACCAGGCTGAAAATGTATTCTACGCCCTCGGCCTTGAGCATCCTCGCGGCCAGCACCCCACCCGAAACCATAGCCATCGACTTTTCCTCCCTTGTAATGATCGGGACAGTTTGAAACGAACAATTTCGCTTTGACACTTCCACCCGAAAAAAGATTCTTCCGCGGCCCAACAAGCATAGCGGATGCCCCGCCACAATTGCAATATCTCAGGGCATCCGCGATATGGGGTGGCAGATTTTTTTCGTCAGGTTTCAACCGCCACACTCCGATCCCGCGTCGTTTGTCAATTCAGAACCCGATGATGTATACTCTGGAGACTGAGGCGAGGGCTCAGCTCCGCGCGCGCCGCCGGTCTGAATTTTCTCGTCGACTCGAAAGAATATTGCTAACCGAAAATGCTGCACCAAATGCTATCTCAAATGCTATCTCCGAAGGGAGGCCGCAATGAGCATCGATGACATTAAAACCGTTGCCGTGGTGGGCGCGGGCGACATGGGACACGGCATTGCCGAGGTCGCGCTGATCGCCGGCTACAGGGTAAACCTTTACGACATCGAGCAGGAGTTCGTCGACAGAGGCGAGCGGCGGATAATGGAGAGCCTGGAAAAACTCGCATCAAAGGGAAGGGTTCCGACAGAACGCGTCGACGAGATCAAAAATGAACTACTGAAAAAGACAACCGATCTCGCCGCGGCCGTCGGCGATGCCGATCTCGCCATCGAGGCCGCGCCCGAGATTCTCGATCTGAAAAAGAAGATTTTCGGCGAGATGGATAAGGCGGCTCCCGCGCACGCGCTGCTTGCCTCTAACACGTCGACCATGAGCATCACCGAGATCGCAGCGGCCACGGGACGTCCGGAAGAAGTGTTCGGCTTACATTTCTTCAATCCGGC
>CBDUSG010000572.1:0-2945 GCA_965369575.1 uncultured bacterium
GGCATCATTCTGGGGATCTGTTTTTACGGCAATATTCTGTCCTCGAACCTTCAGCGGCCGGAGTTCGACGCAGCGTTCGAATCCGAATAGCGCCGGATAATAATCACTCCCGCCCTCGAAGCCGACGCATCGGCAGCATGCATCTTATTTTGAAACCGGGTTATTGAGGAAGGGCCGCGAGACGGCGCCGTACGGGCGAGGCGGAGCGTCTGACGTGGCGATCTATTCGGATTCCTCAGATGGGACGGCATGGAGCAACGGCTCCGTCTTGTAGATACAATATCCGCCCAGCAGGGCAATGGCTATCAGCGGCAGGGCGATAATCCTAAGCACCTCTGCGGATTCCATTCCGCTGTCGATTAAATAGCCTCTTATCGGCCAGAATGTGGCGCCGGCTAGAGTCGCGCCGGCCCCGCCAATGACAGCCAGCGACGCGTAGATCGTCCCGAACCTGGATAGCCCATGGCACTCGGCGACAACCAGCGGAAAAATCACGAAAAAACTTATCGTGAAAATCCCGTAGAACACTGCTAACAAGATGAGAATCCACATTGACGACGACGTCGTCAGCAGTACGATGCTGACGGCCGTCATGGAGATGCCGGCCACCAACGCTCTGCGCGCTCCCCATCGGTCGGCAAGCCACCCCAAAAATAGAACGCCCGCTATCGCCATTCCTCCGGACCACGCATCCAAAGTAATGACGTTTTGCATGGAATGGCTCAAGTTCCAGAGATGATTTGTCCAGTACATCGTGATTATCATAGAAACTGAGGTTGACAGGAACATGCCGGCCGCAAGGAGCCAGAAAGTACGGGTGCTGTACGCCTCGCTCGGCGAGTGGCCGGGGGGGAGCTCCACCCCTTCTCCGCCGGGATCGTCGCCATCCGGAAGTTGTCCAACCTCGGACGGCCGCTCCCGTATGAAATAATGCACAAGCGGAACCGTTACGAGCAGCGTGACCGCCCCGAACAGAGCGTATGATCCCCGCCATCCAAGCGCCTCCGCCATGGGCATGCCCAACGGTTTTATTATTAACTTTCCAACTCCTGCGCCTGCCGCCACCAATCCGAATGCGAGTCCTCGCCGGCGCCTGAACCAGTTCAGCAGCAGGACATGCATTGCTATGCCCGCTACCGCCAGGTCGCCTATTTGAAAGAGGAGATGTTGAAACAGCCAGAATTGCCATGGTTGAAAAATGCATGCCACGAGGAGTAAAGCCGCCGATGCAATAATGCAGCCGACCAGCATCGGTTTCTTTGAGCCTATCGAATCGACGACCCGACCGATAACAAGAACCATCAGGATCATCGTAATGGCGACTAGCGGCATCCATAGTCCGAGATCGGGGTGATCTCGCCCGATGTCGTCAAACATCACCGTCAACAACGTGCCGAAACTTCCGTTAATGACGCCCCTAAAAAGGAAGGTTGCGCCGGCGCATACGGCGACAATGTACCACCCATAGAAAATCTTCTTTGAAGATTTCTTGCGCTTCCCCCCTCAAGGAGGCTGTTGTCGCGCGCTCAGACCATTTCGCTTAGAATCTTTTCTATCCGCTTCGTGTTGCCGATGCCGCACGCGCAGGGTTTGACGAGCATCCGGGCGGCTTCTGCGACGGTCATCTTTGCTTTTCTTATCTTCTTCAAGACCGCCTCGACCAGTTGGGGCGATATCAGCGAGTGGCCGCATTGCATCGTTATCTCGAGCGTCTTTTCGTCGGACAGCCTCTCGTTTTTCCCATAAATGCCGAGCGAAATATTGTACGTGTGCTCCCTGAGGCCGGCCCTGCTGCAGACGTCGCGCACGTCGCCGTACAACGCGGAGAGAACAAATCGACAAACCGTCCACGAATATTCTATATCAGAACTGCGACGCGAGTCGAGAGAAAAAACCCGCGTTTGCCAATGGCCGCATCAGTGATATATACTTTCGAAGGATTGAAAGCGTATTGGCAATATGACGGCTATGGTTGATTGATACATGATGGAGAACTCTTGCCATGAGTGAATGGAAAAAGACTACGTGTGTATTGTGCGCCGTCAACTGCGGCCTCGAGGTCCGGACCGAAGGCAGCCGCATAACGAAAGTACGGCCCGACAAGGAATGCCCGCGCAGCGAGGGTTACATATGCCGGAAGGGAATGAATGTCGCCCATTTTCAGAGTCACGCAGAGCGACTGACGCATCCGCTGAAAAGGGTCGGCGACAATTTTGAAAAGATTTCCTGGGAACAGGCGACCGAAGAAATCGCCGCGAAACTCAAGAGCCTCGTCGGCGAGCACGGCCCCAGATGCCTCGCCTACATGGGCGGCGGCGGACAGGCCTGCCACTTCGAGGCCGCCTTCGGCACGCGGCTCCTGCGCGCACTCGGATCGCGCTATCACTACTCCGCCCTCGCGCAGGAGCTAACCGGCTTCTTCTACGTTCAGGGCGAGGCCTACGGCCGGCAGTACCTGCACGCTTATCCGGACGCCGAGAAAGCAGACGTTCTCGTATTCTGGGGAAGCAACGCATGGCGAAGCCACGGGATGAACCGCGCGCGCCCGATCATATCGCAAATTGCGAAGGACCCGGATAAGCTTCTGGTCGTCATCGACCCGTGCCTCACCGACACGGCCAGGCGCGCCGACATTCACCTGCGGCCGAGGCCGGGCACCGATGCTCTGCTCTTGAAGTCAATGATTTCCATCCTTCTCGAAGACGAAACGTACGATAAAAAATATGTCGAGGAAAACACGGTCGGCTTCTCTGAAATAGTCGAGCTGTTCAACGGGTTCAACGTCGGCGATGCGTTGAAAGTCTGTGAGCTCGATGAAAAAGAGGTGCGCCGTCTCACCCGCCTCCTCGCGGAAAAGAGAAGCTGCTTCCGGTCGGACCTGGGGCTGCTTATGGGACGAACGAGTACGATAAACTCCTACCTCGAGATGATATTCATCAACCTCC
>CBDUSG010000573.1:0-2943 GCA_965369575.1 uncultured bacterium
CCTACGGGAAAGCTGAATTTTCCTCCCGGATGCGTGGCCACGCGAGAGTATTTGTCGCAGACGGCATCCATGATTTGCCCGGATTCCATCGGAAGGCGCTTCGATTCAGATTTTCTCTTTGAACCCATTTTGGTCTCGCCCCGAGCCGGCCTCTGCGCCGGCAGCCTCTCACGGAAATTATACCAAATCGCTTGGCCGCCCGCCAATGTGGTCATGCTGAGCCCGGCCGAAGGATTTTTTTTTGGGCGTCGTCCGGAAACGGAGGACATTTTTCGCATAAAATAGGGCCGCATGCACAAAAAATCAGCCAGGCGCCCTTTTTGGAACGCCTGGCCGAAGCTGTGTCAGAGTCTGCGGCTCTTACTACTGGGAGTGGAAATAGTTATCATTCCGGCGTAGGGGCACGGCGTGCCGTGCCCGATCCCTTATCGGGGGACACAAAGAAAATCCTGGATAAATTAGGAACAGTTTCAGAGAGCCCGTATTTCTAAGCAGGCTTAAGTGAACTTTTTGGGGTCTGACCCCAAAAAGTTCACTTAACTGGAAACTCGGGGACATTCCCCGAGCGCACGCCTTTTCGGATAAAGAGAGCGAAGTACTTCGTGCTCCCCTTAGTATCTGCTGTTGAAGGCAAATGGGCTCGCAAGCGGGCTTACATGCCCATTCCCATGCCGCCCATGCCGCCCATTCCGCCCATGCCACCCATGCCACCCATTCCACCCATGCCGCCGCCATGAGGCATCGGGGGCATTGCCGGTTTCGCTTCCTCTTTCTCGGTTATCAGAGTCTCGGTCGTCAGCATTAACCCAGCGATGCTGGCCGCGTTGTAGAGCGCCGAAAGCGTCACCTTGGTGGGATCGACAATCCCGCTCTTGGCGAGGTCCTCAAGCTTCATCGTGTCGGCGTTGAAGCCATAACCCTTGTCCTTCTTGGCCAGTATCTTCTGCACCATGACCGAGCCGTCTTTGCCGGCGTTGGTCGCGATCATGCGGGCAGGCTCTTCGAGCGCCCGTCTCAGGATCATCGCTCCCGTCTTTTCATCGCCTTCCAGATCGAGCTTGTCGATTGCCGCGGCGGCCCGCAGCAGGGTCACTCCGCCGCCGGGCACGACGCCCTCGTCGACGGCGGCCTTTGTGGCGGCGACGGCGTCCTCGACGCGCCCTTTGCGCTCCTTCAGCTCGATTTCGGTGGCGGCGCCGACGTTGATCACGGCCACTCCGCCCGCAAGCTTTGCCAGCCGCTCCTGGAGTTTTTCCCGGTCGTAGTCCGAATCGGTCTCTTCAATTTGCCGGCGAATCTGCGCGACGCGCCCGCTGACGTCCTTTTTCTTCCCGGCGCCTTCGATTATCGTCGTATCTTCCTTGTTGATGATGACGCGCCGGCATCGCCCGAGCATGTTCATGTCGATGTTTTCCAATTTCTGCCCCAGTTCCTCGGAGACGACCTGCCCTCCGGTGAGGATGGCTATGTCCTGGAGCATGGCCTTGCGCCTGTCGCCGAAGCCGGGCGCCTTGACGGCGGCGACTTTGAGCGAGCCACGCAGCTTGTTGACGACGAGCGTCGCCAGCGCCTCGCCATCGATGTCTTCGGCGATTATCAGCAGCGTGGAGCCGGTCTGCGCGATGCGTTCGAGGACGGGAAGAAGTTCCTTCATCGACGAAATCTTCTTCTCGTTAAGCAGAATCAGCGGGTCATCGAGAATGGCCTCGAGACGGGTGGCGTCGGTCATGAAATACGGTGAAAGATAGCCGCGGTCGAACTGCATGCCCTCGACTATCTTCAGTTCGCTTTCGATGGTCTTGGCTTCCTCGACCGTGATGACGCCGTCGTTGCCGACAGCGTCCATCGCGTCGGCGAGCATCCGGCCTATCTGGGCGTCGTTGTTGGAGGAAATCGCGGCCACCTGCGCAATTTCGGCGTGTCCCTTGATGGTTTTGCTGCTGGATTTGACGGCGGCCGCAACCGCTTCGACCGCCGTGTCGATCCCGCGCTTGAGCGCCATAGCGTTGGCGCCCGATGCGAGAATCTTGACCCCGCCGCGGACTATCGCCTGGGCGAGCACGGTGGCGGTCGTCGTGCCGTCGCCGGAATCGTCCTGGGTCTTTGTGGCGACTTCGCGTATCAGCCGGGCTCCCATGTCTTCGAAGCCGTCCTTGAGTTCGATCTCCTTCGCGATCGTCACTCCGTCGTTGGTGATGTTGGGGGGGCCGAAGCTTTTGTCCAGTATCACGTACCGTCCGCGCGGGCCGAGCGTGATGCCGACGGCGCCGGCGACCTTGTCCACGCCTCTAAGCAGCGCCCGACGCGCATTTTCGTCGAATAACAGTTCCTTTGCAGGCATATGAACCTCCGCTTTAATTACTTGAGAATGGCGAGGATATCTTTCTCGCTGATAATGAGATACTCTTTGCCCTCGAGCTTGAATTCGTTGCCGGAATACCTGCTGAAAAGGATCTTGTCGCCCTTTTTCACGCTCATGCCCACGATTTTGCCGCTTTTCAGCCTCCGGCCGGTACCGACCGAGATGACCTTGGCCTCTTGCGGCTTTTCTTTCGCCGTATCCGGCAGGAAGAGGCCTCCCTTGGTCTTGTCAACGGCCTCGAGCACCTGGACGACTACGTTATCTTTTAGTGGTCTGAATTTCATTTTTGTAAGCTTCCTCCTCGGTTATTGGTACATCGGCGGGACATCCTCGACGTTTAAAGTAATTCTGGCACTCTCCACCCGAGAGTGCTAATTGACGAATAATATATAAATTAGCGGTAAAAAATCAACAGCAAATGGGAAGGAATAAAGCCTTATTACGGTCTATTATGATTAATTAAGCGAAAATACGCAAAGTTACGCCTGATTTTGGTTCTCCACGCGATCATCCACACCACAATTGTCGATCTATCGCCGCTTCCGGGACTTATGCACATTTTCCACAGTCCTGCCGGCGCC
>CBDUSG010000574.1:0-2942 GCA_965369575.1 uncultured bacterium
TTCCGGCAAGGGGATCAAGGCGTCCGGACGCGAGCTGGCGATTCTTCGCGAGCCGGCTTTCGCCCCGATGTTCGAGAAAGAAGGACTCGGAAATCTCTCGGCGCTGTCCAAAAAGGAGCTTGCCGAGTTTTACAGAGACGTGAAAGCGATCGACGGCGAGCGGAGGAATCCGGACGGCTCATTGAAGGACTAAGGGAGCCGGCCCGCAGGGGAGGTTGCGTTGTACGAGACCTTGGAAAAGATTGAGAAGGAAACCGATTTCGGTTTTAACCGGCGGCCGCTCGGCTATGGCGACTTTAAGCGTGTCTGCAGAAGATACAATATCCACGTGAAGGAAAAACCTCTGCTGAGCGAGCTAAAGGGAATCTTCACCTGGTACAACGACCACCCATACGTATGCATCGATTCACGTCTGCCGGAAAAAGAGAGAACGTTTGTGGCGTTCTGCGAGATGGGCCATTTCTTCCTCCACGACAAGACGAATCACTTTTTCACAAAGATGAAGGACAAGTGGCACCTGGGTGAAATGGAATATCAATCACACGTCTTCGCCTATTTGTGCCTTATACCGACGCCGGACCTCGTCGATATATTCGTTCGCCGCAAAGAGTCGAGCAAGCCGATGGATTACCGCTACCTCAGCGAATTGGCCGAACTGTATCACACGACTTTCCCGATAACGGACTCGCGGCTGCGCATATTCTACGACTATATTTTCGTGCGGCCCGAGGCTCTGAGCCGCTCGGCCTGGCCTGTCTAGGCAGTCAGCGACCTCATAATTTCTCCAGCCATTCCGATATGCGCCTCTCCTGTATCTCCATCACTTGAGCCTCATCGGGGCCGATCATGTAATACGAATCCTGGCCGGGAACGCGCCCCCCGACCACCACCCGAAGCGGGGCATCGGCCTCGGCGCTCCAAAGCTCGATTATCATGGTGGGAGAATCAAGGCCGTATGCGGCGTCATCCTTCTCGCGTGGCGCGATCGAGACATAGTCCAGCTCGCTCAGGGCCCACAGCAGCCGGTCCACCTCGTAGTCCTCGAGCTCGAGCCCGCGGGGCAGATCCCATTTTGTGTCGTCGCGCCTGATCGTCAAAGACCTCTCGCCTTTTGTGACATCAATTCTTTCGACGTCGGTCGTCTCGAATTTCAGCGCCGACTTGTCTTTCAGCCGGTCGGGGTCCGGGAGCAATTCTTCCATGATAGGATCGTGAACGGCGTACGTCTCGCCGCCCGGTTCAGTCTTCATATAGGCCTCGGACCGGTCCGGCGACTCGGAAACGCTCAGAATCAGCGGAGCCTCGCTGCCCTCTTTCCACAGCCTGATCTGAGCTATGGGAGTCGCCGAAGCGTGCTCGGCGGCCTCGCGTTCGTCCCCCTTGAGGAAGCGCGTCGCGCTCAGACTGCGCAGATATGTCAGCAAGTCCTTGACGCGGGCCGGATCGGCGGCGGCGGACTCCGGCTCGGTCAGCATCCATTCGTCGGAGTCCGCGAAAGAGCGCACGACGGTCACTCCCCCATCGGTCGATGTTATCTGCAGCTTTGATACTTCATCGCGCTCGAAATCCAGCAAACTCCGATCGCGCCATTCGTCGACTTCGTTAGACAGATTTTGCAGAATACCGGCGGATAGTTCGAACACCCGGGGGCGATCGCTCATGCGGGCAAAGACGCTGCCTGATTCATCCGGATCGACCGAATCCCCCAGTGAGAGGGCCGTGGTTTTTTCCGCAAACTTCAGTTTAATCACCACCGAGGCAGGAGCCAGGCCGTACGCATCGAAATCCGTCGCCGCCTCCTCGACGAACTTCTTGACGGTTGCCGATCTTACGGAGTCGAGCAGTCTTCTGATTTTTCCGGCGTCGGCCTTATGATCGGCCGGAGAAGTCATCATCCAGTCGGCGTCGGCATTCTTCTCGAAGACAAACGCCCGTCCGTCGCGGAACGCTTCCACTCCTGTTATGTCGGGGATCGCGAAATCGATCACGCTTTTATCGCGCAGGTCGAAGAGGTCCCTATCGAGCGCGTCCTTGACAAACTTCTTCACAGTGAAGACCGGCTCTTTGCCCGCCAGTTTTACGTAGAGCTTCGAGCCGTCCGGAGTGAAAGCCCCCAGCAGAATCGTTCCAAGAATGCCGCCCTTGCCCGCGACTTCAATTTCCGTCTCCGGCTCGGCGAGGCCGAAGTCCGCGAGATCGTCTGCGACGCCGATGTCGCGCTCGTATCTCAGTTCGACAAGGGCGTCGAGGATACGGTCAATCGCGCCGTCCTCCGTTTGGGCGCTCACGGGTTGGGTGATAATCCAGACGGCGTCCTGTCGCTCGATGACGATCGTATCGGCGGCCTTTCGCAGGGTAAGAGTGTTTGCGTCTTCGGACTCGAAGGAGAAAAGGAGAGTCGCTCGCTCGTCGGCCCGGCTTCGGGCCTCACCGCCCTTGACTTCGTAGAAATAGTAGAACGCCGCAAGCCCGGCAAAGATGATAAGGAAAACAAGCGTGCGCCTGTAACTCACGGGTGCCTGCTCCTCCTCAGGAAAGCATAAATGCCGCCGGCCAGCACGATGCCGGGCAGCACGACAACGGGCAGCACGAACAGCATCCGGGCCTCGACAGCCGTCAGAACCAGGGGCGAGGCGCCCTTTTCCTTGGGCGGGATCGCAATCAGCTTCTCTTCTTTTCCCAGCCAATGGATGACGTTCATGAACAGATCCGCGTTGCCCGAAAGGTTGACCCGCGCGTTGGATATGAAATCCGAATCGCCGAAGACGACTATTGCGGCTTTTTCCGAATCCGGGGCCGCTGTCCCCTCGTCATCGGCCCGCTCTATCTCCGAGACGGCTGCGAGTGATATCGGCCCGGGCGTATCTCTGTCGGGATCGAGGGAGATCTCGCCCCGCTTGAGCGCCTCGATGTCGGTCTCGGCCCAGCTGCGGTCTCCGGTT
>CBDUSG010000575.1:0-2937 GCA_965369575.1 uncultured bacterium
ATATTAACGGAACGGACTACGATATATAGGGGGGGGCGCCCTAATTCAGATATCCGAGCGCCTCCAATTCGTTCTTGAGCGCTTCCGGCATTTTCTGCGCATCCGTTTCGAGGTGTCGAGTATGAAACAGGTCTGTCGCATCCTGCGGATCCTTGTAAAGATGCAATACTCCGTCCCTGGAAAGCAGATATTTCCCGTCCGCCGTGAGGAGCGCGAGGGCTCTGTCAGTGTCTTCCCTTTTTTCCGAAACATACTCGGATATGAGGACACTTCTGTCTCCGCCGAAAGCGGCATCGCCGATGCCGGCGAGCCATAGTATGAATGGAGCGATTTCGTCGACGCCGGCCAGCCGGTCTGTTGCGCCTTTCCCCATTCCAAATATCAATAGCGGGACCCGTATCTGCTCGGCATAGGGTTCTACATTATGTTTCAGGCTGACGAAGTCGCCGTGTTGCTCGCCCAGCCCCTCACCGTGGTCGGATGTTATTATGATACATAGGTTCTCTTTGAGCGGCGACGAAAGGGCCGCCCGCAGCAGCCCTTCGATGCGCTCGTCGGCCTCGCGCGCCGCAATGCCGTAAAGGCGCCTTGCTTCTTCGAGGGACGTTTCCTCCTCGAATAATTTCCAGAGTTTTCTGGCGTCTTCCTTGCCGCGGCGGGGCGTATCGGGCGGAAAATGCCGGAGCCACCACTCGTGGACTTCATAGGTGTGGATGAAAAGAAACAGGGGCGAGGGCATGTCATCCGAACGGCGGAGGTATTCCGTAGCTCTGTCGAGCGGCGTTCGGATGTGGTCGAGATGCGCGGCGATGTCCGCTGTTTCACTGTCGACGGAGAACGGCGTCTGGTCATATGAATCGAAGCCCCGATTGAAACCCCACGACTTGTCCAGGAATCCGCCGCCGGTGAAGGCAACCGTGGCGTATCCGGCCGCCTTTAGACTTTCCTGCGCCATCACGATGTCTTCCGGAACCGGGCCATCAACGTATTCCATGCCGTGGCGGCTCTGCAGCATCCCCGTCAGCATTGTAAGGTGGCTCGGTTTGGTCCAGGTCGAATGCGAATGCGCGTTGGTGAATACCATGCAGCTTTTGTTGGCGAAATCGGTCAACTTGGGCATGTGTCGAGGGCTGACGAAGTCGGCCCTGAGTGTGTCGATGCTGATGAGAATGATGTTGGGGGGATCATTGTCCGGCCGGGCGGAAAAGTCGATTTCACTGTGTGCGCCCGTTGCCGCCGATTTTCGCCCCGCCGGCCCTGCATCGAAGTCATTCGAGCACGTCGGCAGGGTGCAGGCAGCGGCAACCATGAGCGCCGCGAGCGCCGCCGTCACGATTGGCTGAAGTTTTTTCATGGCATACCCTCTAGCTTTATCTCGGACCCAGCAGCATTTGCAAGAAAATCATGCCCCCGATATTGTGCTCGGATCTTCATCGAGTCCCCTCATTTACCCTTGAATTTGGGTTTACGCTTTTCGAAAAAGGCCCTGACGCCTTCGGCATAGTCCTCGGTCGTATGCGCGAGCAGCACCTGGTCTGAGTCCATGTGCATGATCGCCCGGTCCAAGGCCGAGGAAATTGCGTTCACACTGCGCTTGACCATCTGCGCGGCGATCGGCGGCTTTACCGCATATCGCTCGGCCATCTCGAAGGTACGCTCCATTAATTTATCAGCGGGCGCGACCTCGTCGAGGAATCCCCACTCGAGCAGCGTCTGCGCGTCTTCCTTCTGTGCCAGGATGGTCATCCGCTTGGCGCGTGCCGGGCCGACGAGGTGAACACACAGCGGCAGACCCGTCCAACTCAACGGAATCCCCAAGCCCGCCTCGGGATACCCGACGAGACAGTCGTCCGCGCCGATGCGGAAATCGAGTGCGGAAACGATGCAGGCGGCGCCGCCCAGGGCGCAGCCGTTGACGGCCGCGATCGTGATCTGACTGATTTCAGTCAGTTTGCGGATCATCCTCGGGCCGAGGTCGTACTTGCGCTGCCTCGTGAGAACCGATTCTTCCCCCGGCCTTGCCATGATCGGATCACGCAGGTCCCTCCCTGCGCTGAAATGTTTTCCCGCTCCCGTGAAAATGATCACGCGCGTTTCCACGTCATCCTGAAACTCCTCGGCGGCGCTCTCGATGTCCTTCATGAGATCGGCGCTGAGCGCGTTGAGCCTGTCGGGCCGATTCAGCGTGACAGTGGCGATGTATCCCCGGCGCTCGATAATGAGGTTTTCAAAGCTCATACAATCAGGCTCCTTTCGCCTTGCGCATTCTATCATGCCCGCGCCAGCAGGGCGTGCAGGTCTTCGACGGAGGCGGCACAGAGTGTGGGGCGCGCCTCATGCAGTTCTTGGCTCGAGCCGTAGCCGTATGTGACGGCGATTGAGTCGATGTTGTTATCCCTTGCGCCGACGACGTCGTCCGCGCGATCACCGATCATGATGATGTTTTCTCTCGGAACGCCCTGCAGCAGTCCGAGCGCCCGACGGATGATGTCGGTCTTCGACGAGCCGGCGTCATCGAGATCGGGCCCGGTAACATCGGTGAAATAATGCTCGATTTCAAAATGCTCGAGCACTCTCTTGGCGAAGACCATCGGCTTGAGCGTCGCTATCGCCAGCCTTTTCCCTTTACCATACAGCGTATGCAACAATTCCGAAATCCCGGGATAGAGGGCGTTCTCATAGATTCCCCTCTTCGAATAATGTTCGCGGAATAAACCGATGACCCGGCGGGCGTCTTCCTCGCTGAGAGAGTATTGGCTCTGCAGCCATAAGATAAGAGGCGCCCCTATGAAAGAGGCCAGCACATCGGGGTCCTCTTCCGTTATGCCGAACGTCGCAAGGGCGGATGCGACCGAATTTGTTATCCCGGGCCTTGAATCGGTGACGGTGCCGTCAAGATCGAATATTATTACGTCGTACATGGCGGATGGCTTTGTC
>CBDUSG010000576.1:0-2933 GCA_965369575.1 uncultured bacterium
ACGTTAGGACACTATTGGAGCGATGTCGCCGAGGCCTATAGCGTGTATGTGGTCGGCGCTCTATCATTATTCGTAGGGTGTGCGGCAGTATTGAAAGCTCTGCGATCGGAGGGATGGCCAGATTCTCCCATAATCGGGCAGAATTCTATCGATCTTGCCCCCAGAAACCAGTCCACATGATATGGAAGTATCTCGGCATTTTAAGCGCCCCCCAGTTTTGGGCCACTCTGGTCCTTAATGAAACGCGCACAATACGGTGACAACATTCTTAAAGGCGTCCAAGAAAATGTAGGCACGAATTTGTTAGCACACAAGGCAGTGAATTGGAAACCCCTTTCCTGCCGAAAGCCACGTGGCCGAACGAATTCGATCCTACAAGCCGCACGTGTAACCGCGTTGCGTGCTGGGTGTGATACTCAAATTGACTGAAAAAAAGCCCCATATATCCGAAAGAGGATCGGGCAATCTTTCCGACGCTTCAGATTCTTCGGACCATTTCTCGATCCAGAGGAGTCGGCAATCATGGCTCCGTCTGGCGGGGCGTCCCGGCCGCATTATAGCCCTGATGCTTGGCTGCTATTTCCTTTTCTTTTTCCGGATTGGGGCCCGCGATCTGTGGACTCCCGACGAGCCGCGCTATGCGCAGGTGGCGCGTGAGATGCTCGAGACCGGCGAGTGGGTCGTGCCGCATCTTAACGGCGAAGTTTACACCGAAAAGCCGCCGCTCTACTTCTGGCTCATCGCCCTGCTATCGAAACCTTTCGGCGATGTCAGCGAGGTCACCGCCCGGCTGCCGTCGGCGCTGGCGTCTACATTTGTCGTGCTTTTGACATACTTTTTGGGCGCCAAAATGTTCGGGCGGCGCGAGGCCTTCATCGGGTCCGCGGTGATGGCGACCAGCACGCAGTTCTTCTGGATCGGCCGCGCGGGCGCGCTCGATATGGTTTTGACGCTAAGCGTCCTGGCGGCGCTGGCGGTTTTCTACATCGCTTATGCCGAACGGCGTCCGCTGCTCTATTCGGCGGCCTTTGTCCTGCTCGTGCCCGGAGTCCTGACCAAGGGGCCGGTGGCGCTCGCCGTGGCGCTTGTCGTGATGCTCGCGTTTCTGCTGACGGAAGTCTTTCTCGGCAAGGAGGGCGCCAAAAAACAGCTCGCATGGTTCGCTGTATCCACGGTGGTGGGACTCGCCACAATAGCTCTGGTTGTTGTCCCGTGGTGGCGAGAAGCGCACGAGCGGAGCGGCGGCGCATACGGCTCGGTGTCGATATTGATTAAGCAGACAAAGGGGCGAATGATTGAGGCGTATAGTCATAAGAAGCCGTTTTATTATTATTTTGGTGAGATCATTTGGCAGTTTTTGCCATGGACTGTTTTTTTACCCATGACCATTCACACGGTATGGAGAAAGGGCGGCCTACGGCAGAATCAGGGACTTAGATTTCTGGTCGTTTGGTTCATAAGCGTGTTTCTTTTCTTTACGTGCATCTCCGGCAAGAGGAGTCAATACCTGCTGCCGCTGTTTCCGGCCGGCGGATTGATTCTCGGTTGGGCGCTGACGGTCTCGAATCCGTTCGAGGGACGGATCAGGAAGCGCAAGGCGTTCTGGGTTCCGCTCCTCGCTTTGGCGCTGGGGGCGGCGGCGGGCCTCGTCGCGGTCGTCGTCGGGGCATATCTGCTTGCCCGACAGTTCGTCCCGCCGGCGATGGTCGCCGCTTTTGTGGCGGGCATGTGCCTGGCGCTGATCGTCCGCCAATGTCTCGCTCGGCCCCCGAGCGTTGCGCTCGGGTGCGTTGCGGCGATCACGGCTCTTGCCGTGTCTGTTTTTTTCGGATACATCGGGCCCGCGGTTGACAAATACAAGTCCGCCAGGCCTTTCTGTGATAAGGTTTTGGATGCGATGGATGAAGGAGATGCACTGGTCTTTTATAGCGTCTATCGACCTAATATACATTACTATATGCGCCGACGCATGCCTCGTCTGGATTCGAATGAAGAAGTGGCGACTGCTCTCGAGCAGTCGCCGAGAGTTTTCTTCGTACTACAGCGGGGGAAAATGGGCGCCCTTCAAAAGGGCGTCGCAAACGACATGTATGAAATTGAAGATGTTCTCCGCGCCCGCGTCGGCAGCAGAGATATGCTCTGCGTGACGGCATATCCGAAGAATACGTCCCAATAACATTCTTAGGAGAGTCCCCTAATTTCTTGATGATTTCTCTGGCCCGCCATTTCCAGGGCCGGCGCCTGTCATATACGGCCGCCACGGATTCGCAGGGGCTACGGAAGTGATATCAAAGGCGCGGATGCTGCTGGTAGCCATGTTTGTAATTCTCTATGTAGCTTATGCGGTCAAAGTGGTTCACGAAGCAAAAAGGGCCGACTATATCCTCCCCATGTACCCCGCCGCAGCCATAATCGTGGCGCAGCTTTGGCTTTCGCTCGTCGAGCGGCCGCGGGAGAAGCTGTGGAATAGCCAGATCAGAATCATCTCGGTCGGCTACCTTGCCGGATGCCTCTGCATGGTCTTCGGACTCATAGCGTTCATGGCATTGCCCGATGCGGCGCGTGCAGTCGTGCGCGCAGTCGGACAAAGCTCCGAGAAGGCCGAGCTTTTGCTGGAAGCTCTCGTGAGGCGGTCCCACGTTTTTGTTCTGCCGGCGGTTCCGCTCGTCGCCGTCTCGATACTCGGCGTGAGGCTCTCACGAGGAAAAAATCTGAAACCCCTTCTCATGACAACGCTTGCGGCGTCGGGATTCGCGATGGTCCTTTATTATCAGATGCTTTCCCCCAAGGCCCTGAGGATGAGCGGCGAGCAGAAAAAGGCATTCTGCGAGAAGGCCGCAAAAAGAATCGGCCTGGAGGAAAACCTGCAATTCCTGAACGTGAAAAACTCGCTCCTCTTCTACACCGGCCGCAACGCACGCCCGCTATCTCAC
>CBDUSG010000577.1:0-2931 GCA_965369575.1 uncultured bacterium
ACCGCATGCATCGGTCATGCGGCAAGCAACGAAAAATATCCGTGAAAAATATCCATCGATGAGAAGGGGCGCCTCAGTCTATGAAACGGGAAAGTATCGAACAACACGTGCGCGAGACCGTCGGCAACCTTATGGGGCAGTTTTTCAATTGAGCGCAGGCGGTTGTCGGCTCTTGGCAAGAGCCGCTCGGCATTAACGACGACCTTGCTCTCAAAGCGGCCACCGGTTTCGGCGGAGGCGTAGGCGCGCGCGGCTCGCTGTGCGGCGTCATCTCCGGAAGCGTGCTCGTCATCGGACTCAAACACGGGCGCGGCAGGGAGGACGGCAGGGAGGTCGCCATGAACGTCTATGTTCGATGCGGCGAGCTTCTTGACTGGTTTAAAGACGAGTTCGGCTCGCAGATGTGCGCCGACCTGACGGGCGGCGTCGATTTTGCGGACCCGGAACAACTGGCCGAGTTCTATGCATCCGGCCAACAGAAATGCATCGAGATGGCCGGCAAAACGGCCGCCAAGCTCGCGGAGCTGCTGGACTGACCGGCGGGTCCCGCAGCCTGACGGCTCATGAGTCGGGGAGATGGGCCTATGAATGAGGGCGTTCTCGGTTTCGACATAGCGGGAAACGAAATTTGGCGCATCGGTGCCGTTTTCTGCATTCTTCTTGCGGCGTTCGTGATTGGCAAGATCGTGTCGTACGCGATGTCGCGCGGCGCAAGAAAACTGGAAGAGGCGGGCGAGGCGATAACGCTCGCCAAGCTCACTCTGCGTTGTGCCTCCGGCCCGGCGGTTCTGCTCATCTTCACCGGCGGCCTGAACGTGTCATTCCTGTTCTTGGCGATGAGCGATCCGGTCCGCAGCGCGGCCGACACGCTGATAGAAGTGCTCGTCTCGGTCAGCATCGCCTACTTCCTCTATAGACTTGTCGACGTCGCCGAATACTACCTCAGCCGGTACGCCGAGACGACCGAGACCGATGTCGACGACATGCTGGTTCCGCTGATCCGCAAGACTGTGCGCGTGGTCATAGTGATCATCGTCGGCCTCTACGTCGCCGAAAGCGTGTCGGGCCAGCCGATGAGCACCATCATAGCCGGGCTCGGGCTGGGAGGCCTGGCGTTTGCGCTCGCGGCGCAGGACTCGATCAAGAACTTTTTCGGGTCGATCATGATACTGCTCGACCGGCCGTTCGGCGTCGGCGAGCGCATCGTTGTCGACGGCTACGACGGCCCGGTCGAGGAGGTGGGCTTTCGCTCGACCAAGATACGCACGCTCACCGGACACGTGGTGACGGTCCCGAACGAGAGGATGGTCTCGAACACCGTCGAAAACATCGGCCGACGCCCATACATCAGGCGCCTGATGAACATTACGATCACCTACGATACGCCTCCCGACAAGGTCGAGCGCGCCGTGAAGATCATAGAGGAGCTGCTCGACGGGCACGAGGGCATGAAACCCGATTTTCCGCCGCGCGTGTTTTTCAACGGCTTCAACGACTGGTCGCTGAACATCCTCGTCATATACTGGTATCATCCGCCCGCGTATTGGGACTATTGCGCGTTCAGCCAGCGGTTCAACATGAATCTCCTGCGCGCGTTCGAGAAGGAGGGGATCGAGTTCGCCTTCCCGACGCAGACGGTGTACCTCGCCAATGACGACAAGCGGCAGCTGGCGTTGCGCACTCTCGGCAAAGACCTCGAATCGCAGCAATAACAGCCTCATCCTGACCCGAGCGCGGCCGCGTATCGCGACAATGAAACCGGCGACTATTCTTTTCGCGCATGTGGAATCCACCGTAAGAATAAGGGAGGGAACAAAAATGCCCCGTGCTCCCACGACTGCGCTGGCAACTGCTTTCCTGCTCCTGCTCGCCGCCTGCGGCAAGGCCGATGGCGACGGCCCGGCGGCGATCGGGCAAACGCGAACTGAAAATCTGGAACTCGCGGCGCCCGCGCCCGAGAGGCCCGGCGAAAGCCGGCTTGCCGCCCGCAAGGAGCTTCGAAAATCAAAGATCGCGTTTGACGCCGATGAATTCATGAACCGCGCAAAGCAGGGCGACACGACGGCCATCGGCCTGTTTCTTGCAGCCGGGATGGACCCGAACACCCGGGACGCGGGTGGCGCCACCGCGCTCTTGCACGCGGCGATGAGCGGACGCGGACAGGTCGCGCAAGCATTGATCGACGGAGGCGCCGACGTCGACGCGCAGAACAAGAGCCTGGCCACGGCGCTGATGGCGGTCGCCGCAAAGGGGGACATTGACATGGTGCGGCTCCTCCTGGACAGCGGAGCCGGCGTGGACGTGCGGGAAAGCGTTTACGGCGCTCCGGCCCTGACGCTTGCAATCTGGGACGGGCATATCGAAGTGGCGGAGCTTTTGCTCGACAGCGGCGCCGACGGGAATCTCACGACTGCGGTGGACGGCGCGACCCCGCTGATGGTGGCCTCGCTGCGCGGCCATATCGACATCGTGAACCTGCTTCTCGAACGCGGCTACGATGTCAACGGGCCGGGCTCGGGCGGCTCGACGCCTTTGGCCATGGCGGCCCTCGAGGGACAAAAGGACGTCGTGAACCTTCTGCTGGAAAAGGGCGCCGACGTGAACGTGATCAACGACGACAACAACACGGCCTTGATCCTCACGACATTCGCCGGGCACACTGAGATAGCGAAAGCGCTCCTGGAGCAAGGCGCCGACCCGAACGTGAGGAACCGGTTCGGAAAGACCGCGCTGATAATCGCAACCAACAAGGGCCGCAGCGAAATCGCGCAATTCCTGAAGGAAGCGGGCGCGAGGGAATGATGCGGGCTGCGGCGAGTGGCCCTGTGGGGGGCGAGGCGCTCCCCACACCCCTCCGTGGGGTGCGGCGCCTCACTCCGTCACCGATGTGGGGCGCGCCCCGGGGGGGGGTTTTGTGTAAATGAATCGGGT
>CBDUSG010000578.1:0-2923 GCA_965369575.1 uncultured bacterium
GACGACGCACGATATCTTTATTTCCGACGTGCTGATCATGTCGATGTTGATGCCTTCGTTCGCCAGGGCCTTGAACATCCTCGCGGCGACGCCCGAGTGGCTGCGCATGCCGACGCCCACGGCCGAGACCTTGGCGATCTTGCCTTCGGCGCGCACCTCTTTGGCGCCCAGGTCTTTCCTCAGTTCCTCGCCGACCCGGACGGCGCGCTTGATTTCGGTCTCCGGAACCGTAAAAGATATGTCGCTCAGGCCGTGCTCGCTGACGTTTTGGATAATCATGTCGACGACGATATTTGCCTCGCCTATCCTCTCGAATATCCGCGCGGCCACGCCCGGTTTGTCGGGGACGCCGACTATCGTGATCTTGGCCTCGCTCTCATCCAGGCTGACTCCGCTTACGGCAACCTTTTCCATCGCAGCGACCTCCTCTGTCACGAGCGTGCCGGGATCATCGCCAAAAGTCGAACAGATGCGCATGGGCACCCCGTATTTCTTGCCGAATTCAACGGCGCGTATATGCAGGACCTGCGAGCCGAGGCTGGTCATCTCGAGCAACTCGTCGTAGGATATCATCGGAAGCTTCCTGGCCTCGGGCACGATGCGGGGGTCGGCCGTATACACGCCCGCGACATCGGTGCAGATCTCACACAGGTCTGCATCGAAAGCCGCAGCAAGCGCGACGGCGCTCGTGTCTGAACCGCCGCGTCCAAGCGTGGTAATCTCAAGCTCGTCGTCCACTCCCTGGAAGCCGCAGACGATGGCTATCTTGCCGGCATCGAGTTCCTTCTGTATTCGAGCCGTCTCGATGGATACGATTCGCGCCTTCGTGTGCCAGCCGTCGGTGCGTATGCCGACTTGACCGCCGGTAAACGAAATGGCCTCGTGCCCGAGCGAATGCAGCGCCATCGCGAGCAGCGCTACCGATACCTGCTCGCCGGTCGCGAGAAGCATATCGAACTCGCGTTCGTCGGGCGAATCGGAGATTTCATGCGCCAGGGCCACGAGTTCGTCCGTCATTTTGCCCATCGCCGAAACGACGGCGATGACGCCGTTGCCCCCCGACTTTGTGGCGGCGACACGCTCGGCGACCTTTTTGATCTTGCCGGCGTCCGCCACGGAAGTACCACCGTATTTTTGAACGATCAGAGCCACACCTGTCCGCCGCCTTCCCTAATATATCAATACAATACGACTTTCGCCCTAAAGCGTCAAATACGGCGGCAAAAGCTCGAATCCCTTTTCGGTCATCGGCCCGTGTTTTTCAGCCTCGGCCTCACTGAAGCCCGCCGCGCCATTTGACGGCACACCGGTTCCGAACACAACGTAAGGCACGGGATCGCTCACGTGCGTGCGAACGCTTATGGGCGTGAGATGGTCGGGCAGCGTCATCACACGAAATTCGCCAAAGCGGGATATCTCTTCGACGATGGGACCGACGACCAGCCTGTCAAAGTTCTCTATCGCCCTTATCTTTTCCTCGATGTCGCCGACGTGACCGGCCTCGTCCGGCGCCTCTACGTGGACGAACAGGAAATCGCAGGTCCTGAGCGCCTCGACACCGTACCTGCCCTTGCCCTCGTAATTCGTGTCAAAATAGCCGGTTGCCCCGGGCACCTCGATGACCGAGAGTCCGGCGTACTTGCCCATGCCGCGAATGAGATCGACGGCCGAGATGACGGCGCCGCTCATTCCGTACAGCTCGCCGAAGCTCGGCATGGACGGCTTGTCGCCCTGCCCCCAGAGCCATATCATGGTTGCGGGCCTCTTGCCCGCCTTTATCCTTTGACGGTTCACCTCGTGCTCCGCGAGCACGCCGACAGAATCGCGCATGAGCCCGGCGAACAGGTCCTCGTCCTCACCGCGCGGCAGGTATCCGTCAATCTTCCGGCCGACAATGTCATGCGGCGGCGTGCACTCGAGCTTGGCCCCGCAGCCCCTGCCGTCCTCGCCACGGGCGACAAGGAGGTGCCGGTAGCTGACGCCCGCATGGAAACTCAGCGAAGGCCGGCCCAGCCCGGCCTCGACTTGTGCGATGAGTCGGGCGGCCTCTTCACTGGTTATGTGGCCGGCGCTGTAATCGACCATGACGCCGTTCTCGACGGTGACGAGGTTGCAGCGAAAGGCCACTTCGTCGTCGGCCAGCTCTATTCCCCGACTGGCGGCCTCCAGAGGAGCGCGGCCGCTGTAATATCGGCCGACGTCATACCCGAGAAGACTGAGGTTCGCTATGTCGCTGCCCGGCTGCATCCCGTCGGGGATGGTGCGCACCCTGCCGACCGTCCCCTCTCGCGCAAGCCTGTCCATATTGGGAATGTCGGCCGCCTCGAGCGGCGTGCGCCCTCCCAACTCTTCGAGAGGATAGTCGGCCATGCCGTCTCCGACCAATAATGCAAATTTCATTGGTTTACCGCCTGCCGGATGGATTGAGGTCACGAACGATTTCCGTTTATAACAAAAAAAGGCGAGGATTCGAACGACCACCTCGCTGCAAGGTTCTCATTCCGGCTACTTATGTCTGCTTGTTCGCCCCGCTTCTCGGCCCGCCACCAGCGGTTCGTTACGATTAAAGGACTGCCGATCCTAAAAGAATGGTCTGCACCCCAAAAACGCATCGGCCCCGGGACGTTTCTCCGGAAAATGCGAGTTTCACGCTCGCGGACGCGCGGGCGCCCTGCGAAAGCCGCTACTGCCCCTGCGCGGCCTCTTTGTCCTCTTCCGACGGGCCTGCACTCGGCTCTTCGATCGGCTCGGCGGGCGGCTCGGGCTCGGGGGCGGTTTCCGGCTGCTCCGTGGCGGTCACGTCCTCCAGGGAAGCGGGCTCCGACTCCTGCTCGGCGGCCTCTTTGTCCTCTTCGGGCTCGCCTGGCGTGTCCTCTTCCGACGGGCCTGCACTCGGCTCTTCGATCGGCTCGGCGGGCGGCTC
>CBDUSG010000579.1:0-2918 GCA_965369575.1 uncultured bacterium
TCCGCATCTCTTTCCTGACGGGTATTGACGGCTGATTCCGCTTATGTGCAGGTGAACGCGCCTGGTATCGGTCTGTCAAAAAGACGTTGTTTCATAACGGGCCCTTTTGATTCAGTGTCAGCAAGGACCTATCCCTTGCGACTCAAACATGGCCTCCGCAAGGATACGAAGTATCCGCTGTAAGCGGCCACTGGCCGCCGCTCGCCTCTCTTTGACATGCCGCTCTCGTTGTGGTAAAGTGTCCCATGCAGACCCGCCTCAGCCAACCCGAACAGGTGAATTTCTCATGCCGAATACCAAATGGATAATTGTGACCGGAGGCGTGCTTTCGGGCCTTGGAAAAGGCGTCGTCTCGGCCTCGATCGGGCGGCTGCTGGTGCCGACGCATAAGGTCGTTCCCATCAAATGCGACGGCTACCTCAACGTCGATCCCGGCACGATGAACCCTATCGAGCACGGAGAAGTCTTCGTCCTCGACGACGGCGGCGAGGTCGACCTCGACTTCGGGCACTACGAGCGGTTCCTCAACATCCACTGCAAGTCCGAGTGGAACCTTACCTCCGGCAAGATATTCCAGGCGCTCGTGGAAAAGGAGAGGCGGGGCGACTTCCTGGGCAAGACCGTCCAGGTCATCCCGCACGTAACGGGCGAGATCCGAAACCGCTTCACGAAGATTGCGAGGAAGGAAAAAGCCGACGTCGTGCTCATCGAGATCGGCGGCACCGTCGGCGACATAGAGAACCTGTGGTTCCTCGAGGCCGTTCGCGAGCTAAGCACGGACCTCGACCCGAAGGACATCGTTTTCGTGCATCTCGGGCTGGTGCCTTCGCTCGACGAGAGGGGCCAGCAAAAGACCAAGCCGATCCAGCAGAGCATCATCTTTTTGCGAGAACGCGGGCTGTTTCCACAGATTATTGTCGGGCGCTCGAAGGAAATGCTGACCGACAGGACCAAGCTGAAGATTCACTGGCTCTGCAACGTGCCCGAGGAAAACGTCATAAGCGATCCCGACCTCGACCACGTCTACGAGCTGCCGCTCGTGTTCGAGCAGGAGGGCCTGAGGCGCGTGCTGCGCAAGCAGCTGGGGATAAAACTTCCCAACCGGCTGGCCGAGTGGAAAACGCTGGTAAACCATATCAAGAATCCCAAGAAATCCATCACGATAGCCATCTGCGGCAAATACACCGAGCTGGCCGATTCATACATCAGCATCGACGAGGCGCTCGTCCACAGCGCCGCGCATCTGAATTGCAGGGTTAAGAAAAAGTGGGTCGAGACGACCGACATCGAGCGCGGCAAGCTGAGCGTCGATGAGGCGCTCGCGGACGTGCACGGCACGATCGTCGCCGGCGGGTTCGGCGAGCGCGGCGCCGAGGGCAAGATATCGGTGATCGAGTACGCGCGCAAAAACGGGCTTCCGTTCCTCGGCCTGTGCTACGGGCTGCAGCTGGCCGTCGTCGAATACGCACGCAACGTGTGCGGACTCAAGGGCGCAAACAGCCGCGAGATCGACCCGGACACACGGCACCCCGTGATCGACTATCTGCCCGAGCAGCTCGGGATCACCGACAAGGGCGGCACGATGCGCCTGGGCGGGCACGATGTGCTCATAAAAAAGGGAACGCTCGCGCACGAGCTTTACGGCGCCAAGACCCGCAAGAGGTTCCGTCACCGCAACGAGGTAAACCCGAGATACATCAAGCAGCTGGAGAAGGCGGGGATGGTCTTTTCCGGTAAGGCGAGGGGCCAGCAGATAATGCAGGTAATCGAGTTGAAAGATCACCCGTTCTTCATGGCCAGCCAGTATCATCCGGAACTCACCTCGACCCTCGACAAACCCTCGAGGATGTTTCACAGGTTTGTTGAAACCGCCCTCAACAGGGCCAAAAAGGGCCATTAGGGCCCCGAAAAACGTCTCGACGGCCCGTTTCGCGCCGCTAATCGGTCTTTAGATTCGTCCGGATGAAAAAAAATGGTCTTCCCATCTCTCCAAAAAATGGGCTCCCCACCCAAAAAAGTTCTTGACATTTTGGGACTTCAATGATAAATTAATAGATTACGTAATTAGTCCTAGTGTCGTGTCAACCGTATATTGTTGTTTTCAGCGTGGCTGCGCCTTGCCTTGGACAATTTGCGGGACTCTGAGACCGGACAATACCCGGAGAATACCCGGTTGAAACGACACTAGCAGTTTTGCTAACCCTGATCTGTGTTTGTCCCTTTAAAAGAGGCTGATTTCCCGCGTTTCAGGTAACCCAACCCAAGCCAAACGAGGGCGTTACTTATGCCAGCAAAAAAGGCAGTTGCAGTAGAGACATATTCTTTTGAGAAGATTCATGACGTTATCGATCTGCCCAATTTAATCGAGATTCAGAAGGAGTCGTACGAGACTTTTCTTCAGACGACCAAGACTCCCGAGGGGCGGGTAAACGAAGGTCTTCAACTGGTGTTCAAAGATGTGTTTCCGATCGTCTCACACGATGGCCTGTCCTCGCTCGAGTTCGTGAGCTATTCGCTGAGCGACCCCAAGTATTCGGTCCCCGAATGCCAAAAGCGCGGCATGACTTACGCCGCAGCGCTCAAGGCAAAAATCAGGCTCGTGCTGTACGAAGAAGATGTGGAAACCGTCAAGCAGCCTATAGCCATAAAAGAGCAGGATGTATTCGTGGGCGAGCTGCCGCTCATGACCGAAAAGGGCACGTTCATCATCAACGGGGCCGAGCGCGTGGTTGTCAGCCAGCTGCATCGCTCGCCCGGCGTCTGCTTCGAGGAAAAGCAGCATCCAAGCGGCCGCATGCTGCTTTCGGGCAGGATAATTCCGTATCGCGGCGCCTGGGTCGAATTCGAGTTCGATATCAACGACATCCTCTACATGCACATCGACAGGCGCACGCGCATCCCGGCGACCGCTTTCCTCA
>CBDUSG010000580.1:0-2893 GCA_965369575.1 uncultured bacterium
CACATAGCCGACGCAAGGATACGAAGTATCCGCTGTCAGCGGCCACTGGCCGCCGCCGGGGAGGCATGGGCGGTATCGATTCGGCCGAACCTTATCCGAAAAAATGAATCCGACGGAAAACACCGGATCATATTCCAGGAGGACTGATTGAAAGCCGCGGTTCTGAAAGACAAGGGGAACATGGTCATCGAGGAGGTGCCCACGCCGACGGCCGGGCCGGGCGAGGTCGTGTTAAAAATGAGGCGCGTCGGCATATGCGGGTCCGATCTGCACCTTTACATGACCGGCCTTTTGCCGCCCGACACGATCATGGGTCACGAGTGCTCCGGCGTCGTCGCCGAGGTCGGTGAGGGCGTCGAGGAATGGCAAGTCGGCGACCGGGCGGCCATCCACGGCGGTCTCTCGTGCGGGAAATGCTTTTGGTGCCGAAACGGCAACGACAACATCTGCCGGGAGATGGGCGGCATCGGCCTGGGCGACATGCCGGGCGGCTACGCCGAGTACCTGCGGGCGTTACCGCCGCAGATGGTGAGAGTCCCCGACGGCGTCAGCCTCGAAGAGGCAGCCTTGCTCGATCCGTTCTCGACCGCTTACCACGGCATACGGCTTTCGGGTTTCAAGATGCGGGAGACCGCTCTTGTGATGGGGGCGGGACCGATCGGGCTGTGCACGATCCAGCAGCTCAAGCTTGCGGGGGCACGCACGGTTGTCGCGACCGAATTCGTCGAAAGGCGGGCAGGGGCGGCCAAGGAATACGGCGCAGACGTCGTCCTCAGTCCGAACGACGATGTGCTCGGCACGATGGCCGAACTCACCGGCGGCGTCGGGGCCGACTACGTGTTCGAATGCGTGGGCGTGCCCGCGACGACGGACGAAGCGTTCAGGCTCGTCAGGCGGGCGGGCAAAGTCGTGCTGGTGGGCGTGTGCATGGAGCCCGCGACCGTTCAGCCGGTTTTCTGGATGATCAATGAAATCTCGATGCAGACGACGATGGGCTTTACGCAGAGCGAGTTTAAAACTTCTCTCGAGCTGATTCGCAAGGGCGCGCTCAAGACCGCAGGGCTCGTGACCGAGACGATCTCGCTCGACCAGGTACCCGATGCCTTCGAACGGCTGCTCTCGCCCAATGATGAGATAAAGGTGCTCGTCGGGTTCGACGACTGAGAAACGGGGGAGGAATCGGCGCAGAGACGGCGCAGCATCCCTCGGCTTTCGATCGTCTATGCCGATTTATCCGTGACAATCAGCAGCCTGCCGCAGTACTCGCAGCTGTGAACGAAGTTCTTATACCGCAACATCTCGTGCGTTTCCGGATAAATCATCTTGCATTTGTTGCAGATACGGTCTATCAATACCGCAATGCCGACGCCCGTTTTGTCCTTGTACTTACGATACCGCCTGCGCAGGGAAGGATCCAGCCTTTTCTCCAGCCGCTGGAGGGCGCCATCCCCTTCGGCCGCCTCGCCGTCGTTTTCCAGTTTGTGCATCTTCAGAAGAAGTTTGACTTGACTGGCGGGCTTCATCGTTATCCCCTCCTCAACCAACTGTAGCGCCACATTTTCCCCACCGAGCGTCTCCGGGACACTCGGTCTTCTCGTTGAGGCATATCGTCATGGAATCCTCATCTCCGCCTCTCTGAAGATAGAGATGATCTCCCCGCGGACGGAAGCCTCGAGCACGCTTTTCAGAAAATTCTTATGGCTCAACAACCTGGCGATCCTCGCCAGCAGCCGCAGGTGCAGGTTTTCCGCCGAGCGCGGCCCGATAAGAAGCAACGCCACGCGCACCGGCAGGCCGTCTATTGAATCGAACTCGAGCCCCTGTGGCAGCCTCGCGAGGGCGACGATCATGCGGTCCAGATCAGGCAGATAAGCATGAGGAATGGCCACGCCGCCGCCGATGCCGGTGCTTGTCACACGCTCGCGCTCGAGCAGCGCGTCTATCACGGCGTCCTCGTCTAAATCATCGCACCGGGCGGTCATCCCCGCGACGGCGCTGCGCAAGAACTCCTCTTTCCCCGTTGCATCGACGATTTCGAAAATAAGCTCTTCATCGAGAAACGGCCATAAATACGGGCCGCTCCCAGGCCCGCGACAAGAGTCGTCGGACGAAATCGGCCAGGCGACGTCGGCCTCCCGCAGAGCCCGGCATATGCGATCCCATCCAAAAGCATTCAGAAATCCTGTCAGTTCCATGAAATCCGCCGACTTCATAGAATTTCGTTTTGCGACACTGAGGAAATCCACCGCCTCCGGAACTTCCTTGACGAAAAGGGCCACCTCCGAGCCGAATCCGTTGGTCAACGACATCAGAGAGCCCGACGGCACCTGCAGCGCCCTCTCGATCTGGGCGACCCTGTCGGCGCTGGGCGGCGCCTGTTTGCCGTTTTCCACGAGGCTCAGGTACGTCGGCGACACCTCGATGTCGCGCGAGAGTTCCCTGAGGCCGATGCCCGCCGACAGCCTTAAAGTTTTCAGCATGTGCCCGAAATTCAAAGGTTCGCTCCGTTTATTGTTTACTAAACATTATATCCATGCCGACATCTATTGTCAAGCGGAAATCGAAAAAATGCTGTAAATAGCCATTATATAGTTAGTTAGCGATCAAAGTCGGCAATTTCTCCGATCCGCTTTCTCTACAGCGTCGGCGAACACCCGACCTCGATGGATGTCGCTCGGGTGGCAGACAGGAAAAACCTGCGGTCGAAATTGTCGACTCGTGAATCAGGTTTGATCAGCGGGAGGGGGGTAAGAGAGCGATGTCGGCCGATGTTTGGGGTCGGGCCGGACTGGGGAAAGACGGAGCCCGCTCCGGTGATTTCCTCACCGAAACGGGCTCCGAAAAAGAATGCTCTCGATGTTCGTCGCGCCTTCGGGCGGGCGGAACGTCAGTA
>CBDUSG010000581.1:0-2892 GCA_965369575.1 uncultured bacterium
CATTCCGCCGACGACCATTGCGGTCATGTCCATCATGTCCTTGCTCGCGAGGTAACCGAGCGTGCCCGAGCCGAACGGCTTTCTCGCCCATCTGGCCCACAGCCGGATGGCCTCGACGTGAATGGTCGTCATCTGGATATCGTTGGGCCAGATGTCCATCTGGTCGTTGGTAAGGTTTTCAAGATCGTCGATGAGGATGAGGTGCTTGCGTAAATCCTCGAGCGTTGTGGGATTGTGGGCGCCGTCCTTGTCGACAAGGTCTGTCGGCGTGCCGAGTCCGCAAAAATGAGACGTGCGCGTGTCGATCCTCACCTTGAACTTCGGGTCGTGCCCGTAGACCATAAACTTGCTCGGCGTCTGCCCGATCGCCCAGGTGACCAGCTCTTCCGATATGCGCACGACCTGCTCGGAATCGTCCACACTCGCGCCTTTCTCCCTGAACAGGTCGCGCAGGTCCTGTGCCTCGACCTTCACGCCCTTTGTCCTGAGAACCTCCATGGAACCCATGTGTATCCTCTCGATTTCCTTCCTGCTCAGGACCTCGAACCTTCTTGCCTTCATGCAGACGGCCTCCTTTCACCATAAAACCGAATCGGCGGCGCTAATCGCTTTTTCACCGATGAATTCTCCGGCGGGCGGGTGAATTTCTTCCAGGCGAAGATTATACAGCACAATTGGCAATTATTCTAACAAATTCTCGCAGAGCAATAGGATGAATCCATCAAGGCGCCCGAAGCCCTTGTTGTGTGTTGTGTCTTGTGCTAAACTGGACTCCGCTTGAGGGCCGAGCGCGCAAGGCCGCGAGATCAGTTCTCGCGCGCCGCCGCTCGAACGGCCGGCCGATATTTCATTCTCGATAACGAAAATATGCCATCAAAGGAGAACACGATGGGAGAGCTCGACGGCAAAATCGCCGTGGTCACGGGTGTCGGAAGACCGCTCGGCATCGGTAGGGCGTGCGCGCTCAAGCTTGCGGATATGGGCGCCGACGTCATGGTCAGCGACCTGTGTCGCAAGTATGAGGGCGATCTGGAATTCTACAACCTCGGTCAATGGGAGCAACTGCAGAAGGCCGTCGGCGAGATCGAAACAAAAGGACGCAAGGCGAGGGCGTTCAAAGTCGACGTCACGATTCGCTGCGAGGTCGCCGACATGGTCGACGCAATCGCCGGGGAGTTCGGCCACATCGACATCCTGGTAAACAACGCGGGCACGGGCGTCGGCGTCGGGCCGTTTCTCAACATAAGCGAGGCCGCCTGGGACAAGACCGTCGATGTCAACCTCAAAGGCATATTCCACTGCTGCCAGCTCATCATCCCGCACATGATCGAGGCCGGCGGTGGGAAGATCGTCAATATCGCATCCGGCGCAGGCCTCCGCGGCGCCGCTTTGTACGGGGCATACGCGGCGTCGAAATTTGCGGCCGTCGGCGTCAGCCAGGTTCTCGCGGCCGAGTTCGCGCCGATGAACGTGCACGTGAACTCCGTCTGCCCGGCGATAGTCGACACGGATATGGGCTTCGACCAGTACGAGTTCCTTTCGTATATGAGAGGCACGAGTATCGATGAGGTGAGGGAAAATTTAAATCAGAGAATCCCGCTCGGGCGCGCGGCCACGGCGGACGATGTCGCCGGGACAGTCGGCTTCCTGGTATCGGCCGCGGCGGATTACGTCGTCGGACAGGCGATCAGGGTCTCGGGCGGAATGGAGCTTACGTGAAAACGGCCGGGGGCGCTTCACCATGAAAAAATACGGACCGGCCGACGCGCTGCAGTCGCCGCGATTCTGCGGGGTGGCGAGTTTCATGCGTCTTCCGCAAATAAGGGCGACCGACGAAGTGGATGTCGCGATTGTCGGGATCCCGTTCGATACGGCGACGACCCACCGCGTCGGCTCGCGCTTCGCG
This sequence comes from uncultured bacterium, assembly GCA_965369575.1. Classification (GTDB taxonomy): domain Bacteria; phylum Abyssobacteria; class SURF-5; order SURF-5; family SURF-5; genus CBDUSG01. The sequence goes on from CBDUSG010000581.1 coordinate 1,907, forward strand.
CCCGAAGCGATCCGCAGCGCCTCGCGCCTTCTGCGGCCATACAATCCAGCGCAGGAGATAGACATATTCGAGCATTGCTCGGTGGTCGACTATGTCGACGTCGACGTCATCCCCGGCTATATCGAGAGGACATACGAAAGGATCGTCGAGGCGATGCGCCCGATTTTCGATGCGGGTGTGATCCCGATCTCGATGGGCGGCGACCACTCGATCACGCTCGGCGAGCTGCGGGCGGCCTCGGCCGTGTTCGGCAGGCCGGCGCTGATCCAGTTCGATTCGCATTGCGACGTGTGGGACGAGTATTTCGGCGAGAAATACAATCACGGCACGCCGTTCCGACGCGCCGCCGAAGAAGGCCTGATCGCGACCGAAAGCTCGATCCAACTCGGCATTCGTGGGCCGGTGTACTCGGCGAACGACATCGAGGATGCGCGCGCGCTCGGGTTCGAGGTTGTGACCGCGCGCGAGATGGCGGCGGTCGACATCGAGGCGACCGCGCGAAGAATCCGCGACCGCGTCGGCGGCGCCCCGGTCTTTCTCAGTTTCGACATCGACTTCGTCGATCCGGCGTACGCTCCCGGCACGGGCACGCCCGAGGTCGGCGGCCCGACGAGCCGCGAGGCGCTCGAGATTGTCAGGGGCCTTGCAGGACTGAACTTTATCGGCTTCGACGTCGTCGAGGTCATTCCGCAGCACGACAGCGGAGAGATAACCTCGCTGCTCGCCGCGAACCTGATGTATGAATTCTTGTCGCTCGCGGCGAAGAACATGAGCCGACTCTGAGAGCGTCGTATCGAGGAAAACATATATCAAAAAAGCGGGTGGATATCCATGAGCCATAGGATTTCAGGGGAGAAATTGTTTGCCGAGGTCGAGCGCATCGCGGCCATGGGCGATCGGCGATGCGGGAGCGATGTCGAGCACGAGGTGATTGAATATGTCCGCGCCAGATTCTCGGGCCGGTTTCGTGTCAGGACACCGATGGC
>CBDUSG010000582.1:0-2888 GCA_965369575.1 uncultured bacterium
CCATGGCGTAGCGCGCAGGATAGCGGTCGGCCATCGCGCCGAAAAACAGCTTGCCCAGGATGCCCAGCATCGCGCAGAAGCCCAGGGCGCTCGCGGCGTCCTGCGGCGAGACGCCTATGGCTTGGAAATATGCGACCTGATTGACCAGCAGCGCCGTCTAGCCGAAAGTGACAAGTATGAATATTATCGAGATGACCCAGAAAATGCGCGTGCGGGCGGCCGCTCGAAGAGTCCAATCATACGTGTCCGATGTCACCGATTCGCCGGGATCATTGTTTTTGTCGTCGGCGCCGGCGCCGGGCGCTTCGCCGTCGGGAAACAGGCCGAGGTCTGCCGGACGGCGTTTGTAGAAGACAGCGGCGACGGGGATAAGAATCGCGCTGGTGGCGATGGCATAGACCATGAACGTCGTCTGCCACTGAAACCGGTCGATGAGCAGCCTGGTCAGCGGAACGATGCTTAGACCGCCGAGCCCGACGCCGACCATCATTATGCCGGTGGCCTTTCCGCGCTTCTTTTCAAACCATTCGGCGACGGAGAAGCTGGTCGGCATCGTGCCCGTGAGGGTCCAGCCGACAGCGAGCGGAATGCAGATCAAATAGTACTGCCACAGGGTCTGCATCAGGCTGAACAGGGCGAAGGACGCGCTCATGATGAGGGCGCCGCCGATGATCATTTTCTTCGAACCGTATTTAGGAAGCAGCAGACCTACGAAGGGGCTTATGAGTCCGCCGAAGAGCATCGATATGGAAATGCCGGCGGTGGCTTTGCCCATCCCCCAACCGAAGGCTTCGCTCAGCTCGACGATGAAGATGGGGAAAGAGTAGAACCCGATGCCGGCGTTTATCCACAGGCACACGAAACCGGCGGTCACGATGTACCAGCCGTAAAATATCCTGCGATCCGCCGAGGGGGCAGCATCCATCAACGGTCACTCCGGCTGGGCGGCTTGTTGAATTCGGTCATAAATGTCGTCAGAACCCGGGCGATTATCTCACCGTTTTCTCGGATCCGCGGGTCAGCATCCATTCATAGAGGCGCACCGATATGAGCCGCAGGCTTTGCGGCCCGAGGTACGGCATCTTGTGGTTGACCACGAAAAGGTCGGTCAGCTCGCCGGATTCGCCCGCCATCAGCTCCGAGATGATGCGACCGGCCGTCTGCCCGAAGGCGACGCCCTCGCCGTTGTAGGCGACGCCGTAGAAAATATTCTTGTGCTCTCCCATCACTCCGACCGAGGGAACGAAATCGAGTGTGAATCCCATCGTGCCGCCCCACGCATGGTCTATGCGCAGGCCTTCGAGCTGAGGGAACGTTGTGAAAAGGCTCTTCGTCAGGAGGTCGAGGGCGGGCCTGTAATTGCCCGAGCTGAGGCCGTCATTGGCGTAGTACGGGGCCTTCGAGCCGCCGACGACTATTCTGCCATCGGCCGTGGGACGTGAGTAGTCGAACAACACGCGCATGTCCGTGATGCCCTGCCGATTCGCCCAGCCGATCGACTCCCATTGTTCCTTGCTCAGCGGCTCGGTGGCGATGACGTAGTTGCACAGCGGCATGACGCGGTCTTTGAAAAAGTCGAGCTTGGGCGAATACCCGTTGAGACCGAGCACGAGGGTGGGCGCGCTTATCTCGCCCATCTCGGTCTCGACACGGTGAACCTTGCCCGGAGTGACGCGCATCACGAGCGTACGCTCCCTTATCTCGACGCCGGCCTTTTCTACAATGGGCTTCAGTCCGCGCGCCAGTTTCGCGGGATTCAGAATTGCGCCGTAGGGGAATTTCATCGCGGCGATATAGCGCGGCGACTTGATCTCGGCCTCGAGTTCCTTGCCCTGCACCAGAATGGCGTCGAGCCCGAGGGATTTGTAGGTCGCGTGGCTCTTCTCCAGTTCTTTCGCCTGCTCTTCGTCGATTGCGGCCTCGAGCATGCCGTTTTCCTCGAAGTCGCAGTCGAGGCCGTGCTCGGTGACGAGTTTCCTGACCTGTTGGATGCCGTAAAGCGTGGCATCGAAAGCCTTGCGGCCGGCCTCGGGACCTTCCTCCTCGATGAAGCTCCTCAGGCCCGGCACGCCGGAGTCGCAAAGGCCGCCGTTGCGGCCGCTCGCCCCGTAGCCGCAGCATGCGCCCTCGAGCAGCACGATCTTCTTTTCTGGAAATTTTCGGCTCAAATTATACGCCGATGAAAGACCGGTGAATCCGCCGCCGATGATAATTATGTCGGCCTTATGGTTTCCCTTGAGCGGCGCATTCAGGACCTGATTCTCGAGGTCCGTCGCCTTGAACCAGAAGTTGTCGAGGAAATACTCGTAAAGCTGCGGCGGTTTCGCGGGATCGTATCCGATCCGCGCCAGGCCGTGCGAGAGTCCACACGCGCCCGCCGCGCCAACTGCGAGGCCGCCAATGAAAGTTCGCCGGGTTGTCTTTTTCCCGCCACTTGAAGCGGAGCCGTTGGATTCTGTCCCCTCACCCATTTTCGCCTCCCTTTGATTTTTTGGCGGTGCCTGCGCGGGGCTTGGCTTCCAGCCCTAGCGCGCCGCAAATCATGGCGCTGCCAAGCTCGGCTACCAGTTCCTCGAACGCATATTCCCTGTTGCCGAACCGCCCGGACATATCCCGGTCAAGGCGGTTGGCGTTGCCTGTGCTGTGTGAAATTTCGTGGGCAAAGACGCTGTAATATTGGTGCGGCTCGCGAAACTGCCCCAGCTCCGGCATGCCGATATGTTCACGAATTCCGCCCGCATAAAACGCCCGGTCGGAATTGCGAACGGGCAAGCGCTCGTTACCAACGTAGCCTGTGACAAAGCTTTGCGCCTCTGCAATTGGATCATGATGCCTTAGCTTGTCCTTGAATTTCTGCTCGGCGGCTCTGGCATTCTCGCCCTCGACCT
>CBDUSG010000583.1:0-2885 GCA_965369575.1 uncultured bacterium
CCTCCATTTTCGTCCCGCGGGCGCCTCATGCCTGGCCTTCTTGCGCATTCGAAGACGCCTCGAAGATGTGCTCCACCATTATCCGGCCGACCTTGTGGGCGTCTTCGACGGAAAGAACGATCGTCTTTTGACGCCCGGCGGACCATTCGGACGCCGCTTCGCGCGAGCTGAGAAAGTAAACGTGGTCGCAGAACGCGTCGCGGATACTGTGGCAGGCCTCCGGGTTTTGCTGTATCGCTATGGCGACGACGGCGCCGCCCGGCTCGAGCGACTCGACTCCGTCGGGCGTCACCTTGAGGCGAACCGTTTCTCCGGTTATCGGGCAGGTGGATTCCACTCGGCCGGTCTGCTCGATGGCCGCCGGAATATACAGGGTATCGAGCGCACACCAGGTGTACAGTTTATTGCCGTTTACCTCGAAGTGGTGCGGCGTCGGGCTCAGGCTCAGCCCGAACGCCGCCACGACGTTTCCGTCCCCGTCAAGCTCGATCGCCGTGGAACTCCGAAGAGCAGAGGCCAGTTCGTCCAGCGGGATATCGAGATTCGCCGCTATCCGCTCCGGAGATACGGGACGGCCTTCCGCCACGAGCCGCAAAAGCACGCCCGGAAGCTGCGGCGTCCGTGGATCGACGGCGCCTCGAAGCATATAAGCGACCGCCTTGCCGATCCTCTCGAGGTCCGCTCCCGTCGTCACACTTTCTCCTTTTTCGGTATCTGCGGGGAAGCCCTGATATCCGGCGCTCTCGATGGTCGTCCGTATCATTGCGTCCGAAGGCGGTGTCGCGCCCGGGGTGAAGAAAATCCTGCCGATGCCGGTTTCGTACGAAACGTCCGCCCTGGAAACCCCCGGCACTTTAATCAGATTCATCTCGATACGCCTGGCGCAGGCTTCGCAGGTCATCCCCTCGATCCTGTAGGGGCGGCCTTCGGCCGTCGCAATTTCGGTCGCGGCGCCGAGGTCGGAGCCGCCGAGCATGTATACCGAGTAGTTCGGGAACAGCACGAACAGCGAGACCGCAACGGCGGCCATCCAGACCGTGATTTTATTGAAGCGCCTGAGGCGCGGGGATCGCGCCTCGCACGCGCCCTGGGTCGCGCACTTCTCCTTGCGGAAATAGGCCATGTAAAAGCCGGAGGCGAGCAGCAGGCCGGTCACTCCGAGGAGATAGGGGCGGTATGCCTCCAGGAGGCCGGAGATTCCGGCCGCCGAAGCCCCCGTCGCGATGAGAATGAGAGGACCCCAGCAACAGGCGGATGACAGGGCCGCCGCAACGACCGCGCCTCCCATGGCCCAGGTTCCACGGTTTTCCATGGCTGCCGCCGGCGTTTTCTCCGGCGGCGCGTCGGCGGCGCAGCATGCCGCTTCCCCCGCAGCCGCCTCGACGGGCAGCCGTCCCGCGGGGGCGGAAACCGGATACTTTGCCTGCGCCTCCTCGACCGCCCTGTTGACGTCGCCCAGGCAGCACGAGCCCTGCGGATTGCTCTCCTCGCAGCGGTTTTGACCCTGCGCGCATTTTTCCCTGATCGCGTCGGGGATTCTCGACGTACCCTCGCGCGCGACCTCTGCCTCGATATCTTCCGCCGTGTGGTTGAAGCAGTAGCAGATCGTGTGCGGCGAGCCGCCCTGTTTCTGTCCGATACTCACCCTGACGTCTTCCAATCCGAACAGCTCCCGCGTCTCGGGATGATAGTAACTGACGTCGCACGCCGGCGTCGGACACAGGCGCAGGCCGTCATCGCGTGACAGCCGGGCTCTGGCATCGTCGGTCAGGAGCGACAGGACGGTGACCGGCTTTACCTCCTTGCCCTCTATGCCGCAATGGGGGCAGAGCCACGGGGGCGCCTCCGGATGCGATCGCTTATCGCCGTCTCTCATTTTTCCTCCTCCGAATAAAGTGTCTCCAGGATCGAGCACTCGCGCACCGAGCCGTCCTCGCTGCACGTGGCCGCCAGTTTTTTCAAGGCCTTCTTCATGTTTTGGAGGCTTCGGATTTTCTCCTCGACGTCGGCGATCTTGTTCTCCGTCCTTTTCTTGATGTCCCCGCAGGTCGTCGACGGATCGAGCCGAAGCGAGAGAAGCTCGGCAATCTCCTTGAGCGAGAATCCGAGCCCCTTTGCGCGCTTGATGAAACGCAGCCGCGCGATTACGTCTTGCGGATATTGGCGATAACCCGATTCGGTGCGCGGCGGGTCCTCTATCAGGCCGCGCCGCTCATAGAAGCGCACCGTCTCGATTCCGATTCCCGCGTGGTCCGCAACTTGTCCAATGCTCAGCGCTTTCATAGAGGATACCTCCGTTTTCCAACCGATCTACTTTATAGTATACACCCTGTACTATACTACAGAGTCAATAGTTTCAGAAGGTTTTTTTTCATTTTCTGCATTGTCGCACTCTTGACCGGGATAGTTTTTTGTTTTGGACGGCATTTTGGGATTCGTGAGGCTATTGAAGCTCGCCCTGGCGAGAGAAGGCCTCCCAAATGCCGTTGTCTATGGCCTGAAACGGCGACTGAAGGCAGAAAGCTCCATTATCGGCTCACTTAAGCCGTTTCGGAGTCATCCTGGACAGCAGCGATAATCGTAATGATGATGCAGGCGTTTCGACGACCGACAGCGTCGCGGGAGAGAGGAGGGGAGGAGAGGAGGGTGGCGTCATTGTCAAACTGCGCCCGGCGGCCGAATACGATGGCATTGCTTTTTGCCGATCATTTGTCCAGGCCGATCTTCTTGAGCAGTGATTGGTATCGTGGATCTGAGCGAATGCCTAGGGCATCCACAATAGGGTGCGCTCCGAGCATGCGCAGCCAGTGATCACGTTCCCTGTATGCCTTATCCAGCAATTGAAAGCCTTGATCAATATTGCCCAATGCAAATTGCAGTATAGC
>CBDUSG010000584.1:0-2883 GCA_965369575.1 uncultured bacterium
GGACAGATTGTGCCTTACCTCGGAACGGCTCTGGCGGTGCTGCCGGCCGCGCTCTTCACGCTCTTCAAGTTCGGCGACATCGTGCATCCCGCCTGCGCGCTGGGCGTCATTGCGCTGGGCCAGACACTCGAAGGATTTGTCATCACGCCTCGAATCATGAGCGAAAAAGTGGGACTGCATCCCGTCGTGATAATCCTCGCGATATTGATCTTCGGCAAATTGCTCGGTTTTCTCGGCGTGCTCTTTGCCGTGCCGCTTGCCGCCGTCCTGAAAGTGCTTCTCGAAGAGGCGCTTGTCCGCTACAAGCAATCAGCGCTGTTCTCAGGGCCGCACGCCTAGCGTTACAACAAGCTCCACGGCCGACTCTCATGCGCGCTAACCCCCGCCCCGCCCCCCGCCTTATCTCTGTCCGGGACGCCACCTGCAGACCACGATTCGCACGCATCTTCATATAGCCCGTTATTGATTCGGGGGTTGCTCGCTTGACAAACAGTTACGTTTATGTTATAGATGCAGTTATGCAAGATTTATTTCTCAGTCAACGGCCGACTCGGCATAATCTCGTCTAAGCTATAAATTCTGATTCAGGAAGTTCTCGACTAAGACTTTTCTTTTCACAAACGAAGCGCTCGCCGGACTTGCTGAGGCATAGGACCGCACGCGCCGAGTTGAGTTGCGCGGATCAGAGAAAGCCAATATCCGATGTAATCATCGGATAGCTCGGCGGGTGTCTTTCACTTGAAAAGGAGGGGGGCTGTGGAAGAAAAACAATCAAGAGACGGCATTGCGCTGACTTTATCCGGAGGCGGATTTCGCGCCACGCTTTTCCATCTGGGCGCACTGTGGCGGCTGAACGAGCTGGGGTATCTGGCGACTCTGTCGCGGATCTCGAGTGTCTCGGGCGGCTCGATCATAGCCGGCGTCCTTGGCCATCGCTGGAAGCGGCTCAAGTTCAATGGCGACAAATATGCGACAAACTTCGAAGAGGAGATCGCCGGTCCGGTGCGCAAATTCTGCTCTCTCAACATTGAGGCGCCTGCCGTCCTCGGAAGGATTGTGCCCGTGCTGAATCGAGGCGGCGGCGTGCTGGCCGCAAAGTACCGAAAACATCTTTTCGGCGACGCCACGCTGCAGGATCTTCCCGCCGACGACGAAGGGCCGCGCTTTGTCATTTGCGCCACAAACCTGCAGACCGGCGTATGCGCACGCTTTTCGAAACCCTATCTGGCCGATTATCGCCTGGGGCGGCTGAACGACCCCGACATCTCCCTGGCCACGGCCGTAGCCGCCTCGAGCGCATTTCCGCCGGTTCTTTCGCCCCTCATTCTTGAGACCGATCCCGACGCGTGGATCAAAGCGGACGGGGCGGATTCCTCCGGCAAAGCGGATATGCGAAGGAAGCTTTGCCTGTCTGACGGCGGCGTATACGACAATCTCGGATTTGAACCCGTGAAGAGGTTCAAAACGATTCTCGCCAGCGACGCCGGCGCGCCGTTTGTTCTTGAGGAAAAGAGATGGCGCCTGAGGTTCAGCCCGGTCAGCGAGTTGTACCGGGTGATGGGCATAGCGATGGAGCAAACGCGCGCCCTTCGCAAGCGACACCTTGTGCAGAAATACATTGAGAATGAGTGTAAAGGCGCATACTGGGGCATTGCAACTCACATCGATAAGTATGAGCTGGCCGACGCCATGGTCAAGGATAATGGCGTGACGGCCTCGCTGCAGGAGGTGAAGACCAGATTGAGAGCATTCGGAAAGAAAAAGCAGGGACAACTGATCAACTGGGGCTATGCCCTGGTCGACGCGGCGATGCGCCGCCATGTGCTCAAGGACAGCGTCGCTATCGGAACCTGGCCCACGCCGGAATATCCTCTTGATCGGATGGAGCAATGAGGGGTTTTAGGATAAATTCAAGGGAAACCGTTGTGGCCGGACATGGGCTGACTAAAAGGAGGTGTGCAAATGCATACTGACGCTGAGAGCCATTTGCCAGGCAACACACCCGAACGTGTCGTCGTGGACGAGACTTTCGACAACGGCACGGCACGGCTGCTTCGGGCATGGAGAGACCCGGCGTATCTTAACGACTCTGGGCTCGGCATCGAAACATGGGGAGAAGAAAAGGAGGAGATTTGGGAGATTGAGGACGTGGAGCTTTTCGTCGGATTCCCGCTGGGTCGTCGCCTGCGGGAAGGAGACGTCTTCTTCATCAGAGATGGCTCTCTCTTCACAACGGAACTCAGGGAAAAACACAGAAAGAAGCCCCCCGAGAATCCGCTGCTGATCGGTTGGAACGAATCCGCGCAAAAGGCGCGAGACGAAATCAAAGAGGAATTCTTCACCCTGACCGCATCCAGAATCGCCAAGGAGACCAAAGCGTTTCAGTCATTGAAAAGGCAAGTGCGCCGGAAGATAGCCGGGGAAATAGAGAATATCTGAGAGGAGCGGGACGATGGGCAAAATAATTGATCAACTGGAAGACAAGACCCTGGCGGTCATTGTGCTGAATGTCGGTGATGGCGATGCGATAATTGTCAGGTTCCCTTCCCAGAACAACCAAACGGCATGCGCAGTTATAGACTGCTACAATGCCGACAAGACAATCAAGGCACTCAAGCTGCTGAATCCTGATTCCATTCCTTTCATCTGCGCCACACATCCCCATTACGACCACAATGCGGGTCTCCTCAAGCTTATCAAGTGGTGTGTTGACGCCAAGATCCCGATCGAGCGGTTCTGGGACAGCGGGTTTCGGCACGTCTCGAAAACTCACTACAACCTTATTCGGTACCTGCAGAACCAAACCCAAATTGACTTTGTGCAGCCCACAAGCGGCTATGAAACCACCATTAATATGGTGCGCGTGTTGGTATTAAGCCCCTC
>CBDUSG010000585.1:0-2872 GCA_965369575.1 uncultured bacterium
GGTGAAGACGGCCGAATTCACTACGGGCGACCAGGACATAATCGCGATCATCGAGGCCTCCAGCTACGAGGCGCTCCTCAAGATAATCGTGGAGGAAATGCGGCGGATAAAGGGGATATCCAGCACGTCGACAAGCCTGGTGCTCGAGTAGGCGAAAACGGTGGACATCCGCGTGCAGTCCCACGTTGCCGCCCCCGCAAGAAAAGCCTATTGCCTCATGTGCAAAAAGCGTTAGTTTTTCTTTGACAACCGGCACTCCGATACTTTATAATATGATTGCCTCGCCGCGGTTCGAGCGGGGATTGCTTCTTTGGCGAACGGCAGCGCACAGGGAACGAGTGGAGAAGGTTTATGTGCGGAATAGTAGGTTACGTAGGCGATAAGCAGGCCGTTCCGATCATCACGGAGGGGCTCAGGCGGCTCGAGTACAGGGGATATGACTCGGCCGGGGTGGCCGTCGCGCGCGACTCGGCCCTTGTGGCGATCAAAGAGGTCGGCAAACTCCGGATTCTCACATCAATGCTCGAAAAAGACCCGCCCGTCTCCACAACGGGCATCGGCCACACGAGGTGGGCCACCCATGGAGAGCCCTCCCGCACAAACGCCCATCCCCACCACGATTGCCGCCAATCCATCATGCTCGTGCACAACGGCATAATAGAGAACTACCAGGAACTCAAAGAGGAGCTGATCGGCGCGGGGCACACGTTTGTATCGGAAACCGACACGGAAGTGATCGTCCACCTCGTCGAGGAAAACTACTCTGGAGACCTGCTGGCGGCGATGCTGAGCGCCATGAAAAGACTCAAGGGGGCCTATGCGCTGGCGGCCCTTTCGGCGCGAGAGCCGGACACCATCGTGGCGGCAAGATGCGGCAGCCCGCTCGTCGTCGGCCTCGGCGAAGGCTGCAACCTCGTGGCCTCGGACCCCTCGGCGATCCTCGACCACACTCGGCGCGTCGTGTACCTCGACGACCATCAGGCCTCCAGACTGCGGCCGGGAGAGGTCGTGATCTGCGACATCGACGGCACCGAGATCGAGCCGGACGTTAAGGAAGTCACGATGAGCCTTGCGGACACGGAAAAGGGCGATCACCCGCATTTCATGATCAAGGAGATCTTCGAACAGCCCGCACTGATCGGGGATGTCCTGGCGCGCCGCATATCGCCGGCCACGGGAGAGATCGACTTCATCGAGGCGGGCCTCGACGAGATAGACGTCGATAACCTGGAAAGAATCGTGATGGTCTCGTGCGGGACCGCATACCACGCCAGTATGGTCGGGAAATATTATCTCGAAAACCTCGCGCGGCTGCCGGTCGACGCCGATGTCGCCAGCGAGTTCCGCTATCGGAATCCTCTTGTCGATGAGAAGACGCTCGTCATAGCCATCTCGCAGTCCGGAGAGACGGCGGACACGCTTGCGGGCGTCAAGGAGGCCCGCAGCAGAGGCGCGAAAGTGCTGTCGCTGATCAATGTCGAGGGCAGCAGCATCGACCGCGAGTCCGATTCGAGGCTATATGTCTATGCGGGTCCCGAGATAGCGGTCGCCTCGACCAAGGCCTACACGGCGCAGCTGCTGTCGCTGCTGCTGCTCTCGCTGTATCTGGGCAAGAGGAGGGGCGCGCTCGATCCTGCAACGCACGCGAAACTGCTCGATGGGCTGAAATCGATACCGGATAAGATGCAGTGGATCCTTGACAACCACGACACCATCAAGACGTGCTCGAAGAAGCTCAGCGATGCCGCCAGCGTGCTTTACCTGGGCCGGAACTACAATTATCCGAACGCTCTCGAAGGCGCATTGAAGCTGAAGGAGCTATCATATATCCACGCGGAAGGATGCGGGGCCGGAGAAATGAAGCATGGCCCGATAGCGCTCATCGACGACGGATTCCCGGTGGTCTGCCTCGCGCCGGCCGGCAGGGTATACGAGAAAATGCTGAGCAATATGGAGGAGATCAAGGCGCGGCGCGGCATGCTGATCGCGGTAGTGACCGAGGGCGACAAGGAAATCGTCGGGCATTGCGACCATGCGGTGTACATTCCAAGGGTCGATGAGATACTGAGCCCGCTTCTCACCGTTGTTCCGCTTCAGTTGCTGGCATACTATACGACTACGATCAAGGGGTTGGACGTGGACCAGCCCAGGAACCTCGCCAAGAGCGTAACGGTCGAGTAGACGAGAGGGATATTTCGAGATGGCTTTGTATCTGGTTACCGGAGGCGCCGGATTCATCGGCTCGCATATAGTGAGAAATCTGGTCGCAAAAGGCGAGCGGGTGAGAGTGATCGACAACTTTTTGACCAGTTCGCGCGAGAGCTTGAGCGAACTGATCGACGACATCGAGCTTGTCGAAGGCGATATCCGCGACGCCGGACTGATGCGCGAGGTGATGGAAGGCGTCGACTATTGCCTGCACCAGGCCGCGCTGCCGTCGGTGCCGCGTTCGGTCGAGGACCCCGTAACGAGCAACGAAATAAATGTTGACGGCACGCTCAACGCCCTGCTGGCCGCGAGAGAGGCGGGAGTCGAAAGGTTCGTCTTCGCCTCTTCCTCATCGGTCTACGGCGACACGCCTGTGCTCCCGAAACACGAGGAGATGCCCACACAGCCGCTTTCGCCATACGCCATCTGCAAGCTGGCGGGAGAGCTTTACACTCGCGTATTTCATTCCATCTACGGAACTCCGACGGTGTGCCTGAGGTACTTCAACGTTTTCGGGCCGCGCCAGAGACCCGACTCGCCCTACGCGGCGGTAGTACCGATTTTCACTTCCCTGATGATGGCCGACACGCCCGCCACCGTGCATGGCGACGGCGGACAATCGCGCGATTTCTGCTACGTGGACAACGTGGTCTCGGCGAACCTG
>CBDUSG010000586.1:0-2860 GCA_965369575.1 uncultured bacterium
CGTCGAGATCACCAAGGGCAGCTCCAGTTTTGACGGGGGCGCCCACCGTGTCATCGACACTCCCGGAGCGAACAGTCTCATGCCCCGCAGCGAGGACGAAAAGGTCGCGCGCGACGTGTTGCTCGAAGAGGGGCAAAGGACTGTCATACAGATAGCCGACTCGAAGAATCTCAGGCGTGCGCTCATAATTACCTCGCAGTTGGCCGAGATGGGCGTTCCGGTCGTGCTGGCGCTCAACATGGCCGACGAGGCGAAAAGCGTCGGCACGGAAATTGACGCAGACGGGCTCGCCGAGAGGCTCGGCATTCCGGTCGTCGAAACGGTCGCGACCGAAAAACGCGGGATACACAAGTTGCAGCACTCGATTTCCGCCGCGTGCCCGGTGGATTTCAGAGTGGAATATCGTCCGCAGGTTCAGGAGGCGGCCGAGAAGATCGCCGCTATTCTGCCCGATGCGCCGGTATCCGGTGAGTCGCTGGCGCTGATGATTCTCGCAGGCGATCAGAGCCTTGACGACTGGCTCGGGGACAACTGCACCGAACAGCAGATCGGTTCCATAGAATCCATTGTGGAAGAGACCCAGACGCTGTTCCGCGATCCCCTGGGTTACCTCATAGGAAAACAGAGGGTCGATGCCATCGACTCGCTGCTGGACGAGGTGATGACCGCCGAGAAGAGCCGCGGCTCGTCATGGCTGGAACTGGTGGGGGACCTCTCGCAGCATCCGGTGTGGGGAATCCCGATCCTGGCCTTCGTGCTGTATCTCCTGTACGTTTTCGTGGGCCAGTTCGGGGCGGGCACATGCGTCGACTTTTTTGAATCCGTCGTCTTCGGGCGATACATCAATCCGGTAGTGATCTCGGTCGTCGGCCTCGTGCCCGTCCAGTTCATACAGGACTTGCTCGTCGGCGAATTCGGCCTCGTGACAATGGGATTGACCTATTCTGTTGCGATCGTGCTCCCGATAGTCGGATTCTTTTTTCTCGCGTTCGGAATATTGGAAGACTCGGGCTACCTGCCGCGGCTCACGATCATGGCGAACAAGTTCTTCAAAATCATGGGCATGAACGGCAAGGCCGTGCTCCCGATGGTGCTCGGGCTGGGATGCGTCACGATGGCGACCCTGACCACTCGTATACTCGACTCCAAAAAAGAGCGCGTGATCGCGACGCTGCTGCTCGCGCTCGCGATTCCCTGCTCGGCGCAGCTCGGCGTAATCCTCGGTATATTGGGCAAGGTAGGCCTCAGCGCCTACGCCATTTTCATCGTCGTGCTCCTGGCGCAGCTTCTGCTCGTGGGCTACCTGGCCGGAAAAGTCATGCCGGGCGAGACGTCGGACTTCATGATCGAAATCCCGCCGTTTCGGCTGCCGAAGATCTCCAACGTGGTCGTAAAGACCCTCGCGCGCGTGGAATGGTTCCTGAAAGAGGCCGTGCCGCTGTTTCTGCTCGGCACGTTCGTGCTGTTTGTAGCGGATAAATTCGGCGCCCTCGATGCGCTGATCAAGGCCACCGAGCCCGTCGTAGTCGGATTCCTGAACCTGCCGCCGGAGGCTTCGGTCGCCTTTATCATGGGCTTCCTCAGGCGCGACTACGGCGCGGCGGGGCTGTTTCGTCTTTTCGAGAAAGGGATGCTCAGCCCGACGCAGGTGATTGTGTCGATGATCGTCATCACGCTGTTCGTTCCCTGCATCGCCAACTTATTCGTCATAGTCAAGGAACAAGGCGCGAAAAAGGCGCTTGCAATGACGGCTTTCATCTTCCCGTTTGCGTTTCTCGTGGGAGGGGCCGTCAACCTTATCCTGCGGGCCCTCGGCTATTCCTGATAGAGTGGTAGACGCGGAGACCCTATTGTCATGAGCGCGGCGGAAAACGACACAACAATCAAATGCACCCTCTGCGGGGCGGTATTCGAGCCCAGCGAGAACACTTGCGGCGGATGCGCGCTCCATAAGGACTGCAAGCTGATATGTTGCCCAAACTGCGGATTCGAGATTCCGGAAGAATCCAAATTGGTAAGCTGGATCAAAGGCCATCGGAAAAAACCAAGGGAGTGAACGACAGTGGCGCGAGACAATCGAAGGCGATTATTCAGAAACGGTAAAAGCAACCCGGCGGCGATGGCCGAGCCGATACATTATCACAAGGAGGACGCCGACGAGCTGCTTGAGCTCGTGTACACGCTCGAAGAATCGGGCGGCGAGATCACGATAAAAGAATTGGGAGAGAAATACACGGAAGACCTGGACGTCGACAGGCTGCTCGAGGAGATGAACAAAACCGGTCTTTTGACGGTGAGCGGCGAGGTCGTCACCTTTTCCGAAGCCGGCAAAAAGGAAGCCGAAAGACTCATTCGCGCGCACAGGCTCGCCGAGAGACTGCTGACCGACGTGCTGTTGATCAAAAAAGAAAAAGACCTCGAGAGCCAGGCATGCGCGATGGAACACGTGCTCAATCCCGCCGTCGTCGACAACATCTGCACCATCCTGAATCATCCGCGCGCTTGCCCGCACGGGCACGAGATCCCGCACGGTCCGTGCTGCAAGAACAATGCGCGCACGGCGGCGCCCGCCGTGCACTCGCTCGATCAGCTCCGCAGCGGCGAATCGGGCAGGATACTGTATGTCGAGACGACCAACCACGCGCGGCTCGACAGGCTGACCACGTTCGGCATACTGCCTGGAACCGTAGTAAAGGTCCACCAGCGTCAGCCCTCGTTGGTCTTGCTGCTGGGCGAAACCCAGCTTGCGCTCGACGCCGAAATCGCGAGCCACGTCCACGTCGTAAAGACACGATAGGCGGCTCGCAAATACTCGGCAAACTCGAAGACCTCCAGGCCCAAGGGCGGGGTGCCGGCATGT
>CBDUSG010000587.1:0-2859 GCA_965369575.1 uncultured bacterium
CGCGCAATGTCGGTTCCATGCTGCCCGTCGGTATTTTGAAAGTCTGGAGGAAGAACGCCCTGATAAAAAGGGCCAGGATGACTGCATAGACGAAGGTCTTGACCCATTCCCAGAGGACGGATTCCCAGGTGCGCTCGATGTCGACCGTCTCCTTTTCACGCGATGCCGCTTTTGACATTCTCGGCTGACCTCTCCTCTTTATCGTTCAACGAAGCGTGCACGCTCCGCCGAGCGAGTTTCTATCGAATAAAACCTATCCTGCTCGGCGGCCAGTAGATCGCCACCGCCCTCCCGATCACGTTCTCCCGCGGCACAAAGCCCCAATAGCGGCTGTCCCGACTGTTGCTCACGTTATCTCCCAACATGAAAAAATGGTCCTGCGGCACCACCACTTCGCCGCGGCCGTAATCTCCGGCCCAATAGTAGCGTCTGTCCGCGATGCTGGCCGGCTCTTCGAGGGCTTCGCCGTTGATACACACCCGGCCGCTCACTGACCGAAATCCTTGCGCGGACTCCCGGTCCATAGTCTCGGGCGCTATTCGCAGGCGCTCGCCGCCGAGCCCGACAAGACGCTTGATGTAATCCTTCCCCTCGTCGAGCCGACTGATTCCCGCGCTGTTGAATACGATCACATCGCCGCGGCCGGGCTCGGCAAACGAGAGAATTCTATGCTTTGTGAAAGGTATCGGGAAACCATAAATGAACTTGATCGCGATCAGTCTGTCGCCCCGGCCATAATTCACCGCTCCGTGGAGCGTCGGCTCCATGCTGCCGGTGGGCACGACGAACGTCGCCAGAAAATAAGTTCGAATGATAACGGCAAGGACGATCGCGTACGCGACGGTATTGACCCATTCCCAGAGGACGGTTTTCCATGTGCGTTTGATGTCAACCGTCTCTTCTTCATGTGATGCCGCCCTTGTCATTCGGTTCCGTCCTCTGCGTTCCCCTTATCGCTCCGGGCTCAATCCGTCTGAAACACCGCCATGAAAGCCTCCTGCGGCAACTCGACGTTGCCCACGTGCTTCATCCGCTTCTTGCCCTCTTTCTGGCGCTGCAAAAGCTTGCGCTTGCGCGTAATATCGCCGCCGTAGCACTTCGCGGTGACGTTCTTGCGGAGCGCGCGGATAGTCTCTCGCGCTATTACTCTGCTTCCGACAGCCGCCTGGATGACGACTTCGTAAAGCTGGCGCGGGATTATCTTCTGCAGCTTTTCCGCGAGCTGCCTGCCGCGCGCATACGCCTTGTCCTTGTGCACGATGCATGACAGAGCGTCGATGGAGTTGCCATTCAGGACGATATCCAGCTTCACCATGTCAGAGCGGCGAAAGCCCGCGAACTCGTAATCGAGCGACGCATACCCGCGCGTAGCCGACTTGAGGTTGTCATAAAAATCCATGACCGTTTCGCTCAGCGGCAGATCATATGTGATAAGCGCTTTCTGAGGATCGAGATAGTCGGTCTTCCTGTGCTCGCCCCGGCGCGCCGAGCACAGGCTGCACACCGCGCCGATGTACTCCGGCGGCGCCATTATGGCAGCGTTTATATACGGTTCTTCCAGGTACGCGATCCGCCCGGGCTCGGGCAGTTTCGATGGATTGTCGATGTCGATAAACCCGCCGTCCGTCGTGTGAACCCTGTATACGACCGACGGCGAAGTGGTCACCAGCGTCAGATCGAACTCCCGCTCGAGCCGCTCCTGGATAATCTCCATGTGCAGCATCCCGAGGAATCCGCACCTGAAGCCGAATCCGAGCGCGTTCGATGTCTCGGGCTCGTAAAAAAAGGAGCTGTCGTTCAGGCTCAGCTTCTCGAGCGAGGCCCTCAGAACGGTGAAGCCGCCGGGGTCGGCGGGATACATCCCGCAAAAGACCATCGGCTTGACCGGCTTGAAGCCCGGCAGCGGCTCGGCGGCCGGCTTGGCGGCATCGGTGAACGTGTCGCCGATCTTGACGTCGCGGATGCTCTTCATGTTGGCGATAACGTAGCCGACCTCGCCCGCCCGCAGCTCTTCCACGGGGACTTCCTGCAGCCTGAATATGCCGACCTCCTCTATATCGTACTCGCGGCCCGACGCCATGGCGAGTATCTTCTGTCCGCGCCGAACGTCGCCGTCTACAACGCGGATATACGCGACCGCGCCCCTGAACGAATTGTAAACCGAGTCGAATATCACCGCTCGAAGCGGGGCGCCCTCATCGCCGCCGGGCGGCGGAATGCGCGCCACTATCGCCTCGAGTATCTCATCGATGCCGATGCCGTCCCTGGCGCTGGCGAGTATCGCGGTCTCCGCATCGATGCCGATGATGTCGGCGATTTGATGCTTAACGTCGTCGATGCGCGCGTTCGGAAGATCGATCTTGTTGATGACCGGAACGATCTCGAGTCCACGGTCCGCAGCCATATACGCGTTGGCCAGTGTTTGCGCCTGCACTCCCTGTGCGGCGTCGACGAGCAGCAGCGCGCCCTCGCAGGCATCGAGGCTGCGCGCGACTTCATACGAGAAATCGACGTGACCCGGCGTGTCGATCAGGTTCAGCAAATACTCTTTTCCGTCCATCGCCTTATAATCGACGCGTATCGCCGCCGCCTTTATGGTGATCCCGCGCTCGCGCTCGAGGTCCATCCTGTCGAGCGTCTGCTCCCTCAGATCGCGCTCCGGGATCGCGCGCGTGCGTTCGAGGATGCGATCCGCGAGCGTCGATTTGCCGTGGTCTATATGCGCGATGATGCAGAAATTTCGGATTCTGTCTTTGGACATGACGCCTTTTGTGCTCCATTGATCTCCAGCCAAATAAACATGTAATTATAGCAGAAATGCGGGCACAGCTTCAAACCTGCGATTGTGCCGCAAAATAT
>CBDUSG010000588.1:0-2852 GCA_965369575.1 uncultured bacterium
ATTGTATCCAATGAAGAATCTCGCCGCCTGCCATCTAGAAGATGACTTTCGAGCCTCCGGAAAATATGGCCTCGAGAGGATTGTCGAAGCGCTCGATTTCGTCCTCGGAAAGGGCGATGCCGACGAGGTCGGCGCGGCCGCCGCGCGCAAGGAGCGCCGAATCTGCGGGGAGCCCGAGCGCCTTGTAACCGTTCACGGTCGCCATCCGCAGCAACACCGCCGGATCGATTTCGGGATAACTGTCGCGCAGAAATTTCATCTCGTCGAGAATGCTCAGCGAGGGGCTGCTGACGAGGCTGTCGGTCCCGAGCGCGACGTTTATGCCGTGTCCGAGCATCTCGAGGAACGGATGCTCGCGGTGATCGAAATAGCGGTGGCTCCTCGGGCAGAAGACGACGCTCGATGCGGAGAGCGCGATTATGTCGAAATCCTCTTCGCCGATGTAATTGCCGTGAATTATCGTGATCGGCTTTTCCATCAGGCCGAGATGGCGCACGTAGCGCGCGGGCGATGTGCGCGGCGGCTTCCACTCGGGCCGCAGCCCGAATTCCTTGCGAAACTCGAGTATCTCACCCGTTCCCGCGCCGAGGAATTCCAGTTCAGCCGGCGTCTCGGCAAGGTGTATGCAAAGCGGCCGGCCCTCTCGATGGGCGAGCCCTGCGCACCGCCTGAGCAGACGCTCGGACACGGTGTAAGGCGTGTGGGGGGATATCCCGGCGAGCAGCTTGTCGTCGGACGCAGTCCTGCCGATGCGGTCCTTCAGGGATTGCATGCGCTCTTCGGCGGCGGACGGGTCGAAGCCTATGACCTCGTGGAACAGCCGCACGCGCAGGCCGTTTTCGTCGTATGCGCGCGCATCACACGCTCCCCGCGAGATGTCGCCGAGAGTGGTCGTGCCCGACTCGACGCTCTTTTGCAGTCCATCGCGCAGCGACGATTCGAAATCGGCTTCGTTCCACTCGCTCGTCGCCCTGATCACTTCGCGAATCCAGTCCGTAAATCGGAAGCGGGCGCCCAACTGAACATGCGCGCGTGTCAGCTCGAGGTGGGAGTGAGCGTTGACGAAACCGGGAAGGAGCGCGGCGCAGCCCAGATCGATGACGTCAGAATCCTCGGCGGCGGGGCCGGAGGCTTCCCTGCGGACGTCGACTATGCGCCTGCCTTCTACAACGACTTCGGCGCGCTCGATCGTGCGCCCGGTCGAATCTATCAGATACCTGCCGCGAACAATCATCGCGCGATCCGTTCAGGGCCTGACCCATTCGCGCCAGTCGCCGCCGATATCGCCGCGGTCGCGGTATCGCTGCATCGCGCGGGCGCATTTACAGTCCGGCGGCCTTGCGGAGGCGGCCCGCTCGGACGCCAGCCGGGCCACGGCTTCGATTATCGCGGGGAAATTGCCAACCGTCGCCTCGACCGCCCTCAGCTCGTCCTCGCCGCTGAGGCCGTCAAAGAGGACGCCCGGCTCGAATTCGGCCTCCTTTACGCCTTCGGCGTAGTTGGTGACATAGCAGAGAGCGGCGTAGCACATCTCGAGCTCTTTTGCGAGGAATGCTTCGGGCGCGAGCGTCATTCCGACGAGGTCGGCGCCGCACAGCCTGAATTTGCGAATCTCGGCCGGCGTCTCGAGGCGGGGCCCCTCGGTACAGACGTATGTGCCGCCCGAGGTGAAGTCAAGCTTGAGATCGGAAAGCGCTTGTTCGAAAAGGCCGCGCACGCTCGGGCAGAACACTGGACTCTGCCTGATGAACCCGAGGCCCCCATGCTCGTAAAAGGTGCCCGCCCGTCGGCGCGTCTCATCGATCATGTCGTCGATGACGACGAGCCGGCCAATTCTGTAGTCGGTGGATATCGCGCCGGGACCGGACCACGACATGATCCTTCTGACGCCGAGGTCTTTCAGCGCGTAGATGTTGGCGCGGTAATTCACGAACGAGGCCGCAATATGATAGCCTTTCTCGCCGTGCCGCGACAGGAAAAGCAGGCTGCCGCCGGGCCTCTCGAAAAGGAAGACCGGCCGGCTTTTCCCGAAGGGCGTATCCCGCTCGCCGATGCGCTCTATGCGCGAGTCGCCGGCCAGAAATCTGAAGGCCTGGCTGCCGCCGATGACGGCAAACTCCGGCAGTGTCCTCTCGGAACCCTTATCGTTCAGGGCCTTGCTCTCCTTTCTGAGCATGCGGTTTTATGACGGAGAAACATTATCTTAACCCTCTATGGAAGTCAAGCATGTGGAACATTCGACGTGGGGGAGAAGGCGAAGGCAGAAAAAAATGCATCGACCCGGTGGCGGGTCGCGCGTGGAATTTGCGCAATAAAAATGCGAACGGTTTCCGGCTGGACGCTTCAGGAACGCCGATGCGCGCCGCCGTGCAGCCGCGCGCTCATCTGTGTGGTCCGTCCGGCCACGGCCCATGACCCGGCGGGCGTACCCTGCTGTGCGGTCGGCGCCACGATTTTTCCCTCGGCCTCGATCGCCATCGCGATGGCGGCTCCTATCGCGGCGACCAGCTCTTCCTCGCCGACCTCCCTCTCGGGCTCTTCGGCAAGTGCGATGGCAGGCGGATCATCCTCTTGCCCCTGCGCCTCCCTCGCCTCCTGCCTCGCGACCATCGATGAGACGATCTTGCCGAGTATGGTCATCCCGAGCATAAGGACGATGAGCACGACGAACACCCCTATGAAACGGATGACGAGGGTGCTCATTATCAGGCCCCAATCAAGGGCGGCTGCGTTCTGCATGAGTTCGGCGCCGGGATTACGCGGTGAGTTGGCTGGTCCGCGTTGTGGGCAGCCTCTTAGCTATACACCCAGGCGTGTGGCTCTTGCGACGGCGCATAGAGCAGTTTAGGGAG
>CBDUSG010000589.1:0-2847 GCA_965369575.1 uncultured bacterium
ATCCTCGAAATATTCATGGAGAAACTGACAGGTGCAATAGGAAGAAGCAATTTTCGTACCAGCGCCGTTCGGCGTCCGAGAAGATTTTGGGCGCGGTGCGTCGTTCCTGTGCAATTCCAACGGCTGCAACGGTTTATATTCGAAAGCGGGCGCTGGTTCCCGATATTAAGAAGATTTTTCGTCGGAATTTACCGACAAAATTTCTCTTACGATGGACAATTTTCAGCGCCGATGCCACGACAGCATGTGAGAGGGCTGAAATGTGATCGGAACGGGAGGCGGCGTTTCGGAATACGCTGAACTAATGGCCGGCGAACGGTGGTTGACTCCCCCGGTGATCCCACGATCGCCGGCCGGACCGGTCGAGACATTTCAGGCCGTCTGAAACGGGCCTCTCATCCCGGAACTGCCAGCTAGTACGTGCGCAGGGCTTCGACGATTTGCATCCTCGAGGCCCTGAGGGCGGGCAAAATGCCCGACAGCACGCCCACGAGTATCATGGTGAAGAAGGACATGGCCATGACGAAGGGGTCGATTGCCGGCGCGGCCACGAGGCGCGGCAATTCGAACAAGCCGAGTATTATGCATGCCGAACACCCGAAAAGCGCTCCAATCAGCCCTGCAAACAGGGTTATCACAAGGGATTCGACCATAAACTGCGTGAAAACCTGCCGCCTTGTGGCGCCGAGCGCTTTTATGATCCCTATTTCTCTGATCCGCTCGCTGATCGAGACGAACATGATGTTCATTACGCCGACGCCGCCGAGCAGCAGGGTGACGACACTGGCCGCTCCCAGGAATATCTGGAGCCCGATGTTTACGCCGTTCACCCTTGAGAGCATGTCCGTGGTCCCGAACATGCTGAGGGCTTCCTCGTCGTCCGGGAGGAATCCGTGTCTGCGGGCGAGAGCCTGCCGCACCTGCTCGCGAGCGGCTTTTTCCCTCTCGAGCGAGTACGGCTGCGCATATATCAGATAGAAATACTTCGAGCCCCTGAACAGTTTCTGCGCCGTGGTATACGGAATCAATACCTGATCGTCGTCGAGGCTGTCGACCCGGCTCAGTTGCTCTCCTTTTTTCTCGAGCTCACCGATAACGCGGAATCGGAATCCGCCGAGGCGTATGGTTTCGCCTTCGGCCTGTTGTTCGCCGAAGAGTTTCTGCTTCACGTTGGCCCCCAGCAGGCAGACCCGGCTGCGGAGCTTGATGTCTTCGGAGGAAATGAACCGCCCGCGTTCGACGCTCATGTTGCGAATGATCTCGGCGCTCATGCCCGTGCCGCTGGTTGCGCAGCTGAGCGTTTCGTTGCCGTATTTGGCGTCGCGGAGGCCGACGCCGATGTTCGGGGTCACCAGCTCGATTTCGGGGCAATGGTCCTTGATAGCCTTCAGATCGTCCACGGTAAACCGTATCTGCCGGCCCCCTTTGATTCCGCTCAGGCCGCTGCTCGACTTGCCGGCCCAGACGTAGATCATTTTCTTTCCGATCTTCTCGAACTCAGTGGAGAACAGCCGCTGCGACGCCTTGCCCATTCCCACGAGCAGGATCATCGATGCTATTCCCCAGATGATGCCGAACATCGTGAGTCCAGTCCTAAGTTTGTGGCCTCTCAGGCTGTGCCACGCCTGTGCTAAGGATTCGAGAATGAACACGGCTTCGAGCACCTCATTCGTATCGCAGACACTCGACGGGGTCCAGCCCTGCGGCGCGATACGCCGGCAGCGCCCCTGCAAGCAGGCCTACGACGACCATCGTCGTGAAGCTCATGACGAGCGTGAACCATGAAATCTCCGGAGTGCCCATGATCTTTGGTCTGGGCACGGCGGCGAACACGAGGCAGATCGCGCAGCCCAGCGCAACGCCCAGAGTTCCGCTAAGCAGCATGATCGTCAGCGACTCGGCCGCAAACTGAACCAGGATGTGTCTCCTCTTCGCCCCCATGGCCTTGCGGATACCGATCTCGCGCGTTCGTTCGGCGACGCTGATGAGCATGATGTTCATGACGCCGACTCCCCCCACAAACAGCGTTATCACGCCGATTATCGTGACGAAGACGGCCGCGATGAGCGCCATCGTTTCTATGGACCTGAGAATCTCGGCGACGTTTATGAATTCGACGGCTTCTTTGTCGTCGGGCGAGAAGTCGAGTTCTTTCGCCAGCGTGGCCCGGACCTCCTCGATGCATGCCCAGCTTTGCGATGTGTCTTTCGGCTGAATCATAAATGTATAGAGATTTTTCGAGCCTCTGAAATTCTGCAGAAACGAGGTGACCGGTATGTAAGCCTTATCATCTTCCTGCCCGCCCCAATCGACCAACGTTTCTCCCTTCCTCTTCAGGACACCTATAACTTGAAATGAGATGCCGCGCGTCTTGACCCTCCTCCCGACCGCCTCGACGCCGGGCGGAAACAGCGCGTCTTTAACGGCGGCGCCCAACACGATTACGCGCCGACGGTATTTAAGATCGTCGGGCTGCAGAAATCTGCCGCGCTCGACGTCGAGGTTAAAGACGCTCGACGCGTCGACGTTCACGCGGTATACGTGCGCCCCTTTCAACCTGTTTCCATGCTTGAGGAGGGCGCCCCAGATGCCGTCGGCCGGTGTGATGTATCTGACGGAGGGGCAGTGGTTCGTGATGGCGTCGATATGCTTCAATTGAAACTTCAGCCAGCGAGCTCCCCTGCGCCCGCTGATTTCCGAACGGGCTTTCTTGGGCCAGACAACTATGAAGCCGTCGCCGTTGGCGCGCGATTCGGCTCGCATTACCTCCACGAATCCGCGCCCCCATCCCAGCAGGAAAACGACCGAGGCCGTCCCCCAGACGACTCCGAGCATCGTGAGAAAAGA
>CBDUSG010000590.1:0-2835 GCA_965369575.1 uncultured bacterium
GGAGGAGGGCAAGGGCTCGGGGCTCGGACTTTCGATGGTATACGGCGTAATCAAGAATCACGGCGGCTTCGTAGACGTTTACAGTGAACCGCGAGAGAGGACCACATTCAAGGTGTATCTGCCCGCGAGCGGGAAGGCCGAGGTGAGGATTTCCGCCGAAGCAGATGATCCGGCAGGCGGCGACGAACTTATCCTTGTCGTAGACGATGAATGGCCGATACGCGAACTCGCCAGAGAAATTCTGGAATTCCACGGCTACCGCGTGCTCCTGGCTGCGGACGGCGTCGAGGCGCTCGAGATGTGCAGGAAGCGCAACGGCGAGATCGACCTGCTGATACTCGATATGGTCATGCCGAAAATGGGAGGCCGCGAGGCATTTCTGAGGATCAAAGAGATATCTCCCGATATTAAGGCGCTGCTTTCAACCGGTTACAGCAAAAACGGAAAGGCGCAGGAAATCCTCGACAGCGGGGTCATGGGATTCGTGCAGAAGCCGTATCAGGCCACAACTCTTCTGGCGGCGGTGAGAACGGTGCTCGATTCCAAGACCCGAGTTTGAAGAATTGCTACTGGGAGCAGAAAATAGTTATCATTCCGGCGTAGGGGCACGGTGTGCCGTGCCCGACCCCCGATCAGTGTCGAGGACAGGCCCCGACCGGGGGACACAAAGGCACAAAGAAAATCCTGGATAAATTAAGACAGACCTCTATTTCTAAGCAGGCTTAAGTGAACTTATTGGGGTCTGACCCCAAATAGTTCACTTAACGGAAGCCAAGGGACAGTCCCCGGGGGCACGACTTTTCGGATAAAGATTGTTAAGTACTTCGTGCTCCCCTTAGTAAAACTCGGGCGCCTCGAAACTCCGACAGCGACGAGCCGCGGGCCGGCGCCGGCCATCCGGGATGAAATCCCCTCCTTTAACCGCCGCTTCCGCCGACCAGGCTTTTTAGAAAACTCAGCAAGCCCCGGAAGTATTCCACGGCCTCCGGATCCTTTATCTTGCTGGACCAGACGTGCTTGCCATAGCCGATCTGAGCAAGGACATACTCGCCGTAGGCCAGCTGGCCGATCGCCGTCGCTCCCGTCGCAAACTGGCCCAGCCCGAAATAGATGCCCAGCGCGAACTGCCCGATTGCAATCCAGCCTCCGGTGAACTGTCCGAACGCGAACAAGAAACCTATGCCGAACTGGGCGATGGTGATCAGTCCTATGGCGAACTGACCGATGGCGATTACGCCTTTTGCCACGAGCAGCTTTCCGGTCTCCCTGTCCCGGCCCACGGCGACATGCACCAGCGGCCAGCCGAGGATTTCGGCCTGGCTCCTCCATTGAAAGCCGTGCCCGCGGGGATGCACGGTGCGTGCTGCCTCCGCCCTGATCAGGTGGCCGCAGCGGGGGCACGACGACACCCCCTCGCTCAGTTCGATTCCGCATGCCGGACATGTGATTCGGCCCATAAAATCCCTCCAGCCGAGCCGCGAGAGCCGTGGCCCATCGGCTACTCGATATATTGAATCACCACGTCGCCTCTCGGCGGGCCGTATTGCCAGTTGAGCGGCTTGCCCGCGGGATCGACTTCGATGACGAGCGAAAATGGGGCGCTTTCGCCGTTGGAGCGGCTCTTGAGAAAATCGAGCGTGCTGAAGAACCGCATGTCATTAAAAAGCAGACGCGTCTTTTCGGGACCATTCTCGGATCGCATTATAGGGTACCTTGCAAACCACAGGAAAGTGTTGAGCATGCCAATCTTCTCTCCCAGCTTTTCCACCAGCTCAGGCGGCGGCTTGGCGTGTGTCTCGAACTCGAGTTCGCGGCCGAGGTCGAACGTGTTCACACCCGCCAGGCGGTAGCTTGTCTCGTCCTCGACGATAAGCTTCCAGCGAAACGGGCTGAAAGGCTCGGTCGAAAGCTCGATGCCGTCATACGCCACACCATCGCGCGCGAGCCGGCCCTCATAGTATCCCGTGATCGCCTTATTGATCCCGAAGGCCAGCATCGGGTACAGCAGCGCCCAGCCCATCCCCACCGCGACGATGCGCCTGGCATGCGTTTTCCGTATTTTCGCCGCAACGAGAAACAGGATCATGGCAATCGTATATATCGGGTCTATGATAAAGATGGAATTGATCGTGTATCTCGCCCTGGTGAGCGGGAAAAATATGAGCGTGCCGTAGGAGGTGATCAGGTCGAGGAAGATGTGAAGCAATATGCACGCGTATCCGAGCAGCACGCCCCCGGCGAACGGGAACGTCCTGCCGAAAAGTTTCCACACACCCGCGAGCAGCAGCGCCAATATCGCGCCGCCGAAGACCGAGTGCGTGAATCCTCGATGGTAGAGCAGATATGCCTCGGGTCCGAGCAAGCCGAGCAAATTGTCAATGTCGGGAATCCACGCCGCCAGGACGCAGAACCAGAAAATCTGCCTTTTATCGAATCCGGCCTGCGCCAGTTTTCCCCCGAGCGCGCCTGCCGCTATATGCGTTACAGGGTCCAAATGTTGAACTCCAGGCTGCAGAATCAGGCGAGCGCCCGCCGACCTGCATGATCCCGAGCGACATGCGCCGGCCTCGCCCGGTCCTCATATTAACCGCGCGACCCGATATAGTCAATCAATTATTGCGTATATTGTCGATCTCAGAGTCCTGTACGATATGTCAGCGGCGGCCAGTGGCCGCTCTCATGTCTGCGGCCACTGGCCGCTCTCATGTCCGCGGCGACTCGCCGCCGGATACTTCGTATCCTTGCGTCGGCTATGTGGTAGTCGCATGGGACAGGTTCTCACTGCAACTGAACCAGTAGCGCCGGTCATGAAATGAGGTGTAAAAGAAGAGATGC
>CBDUSG010000591.1:0-2825 GCA_965369575.1 uncultured bacterium
TGTCATTGTTGGATTCCTGTTGACCGGCATCTTGGCCGGCCCTTATGGATTCAAGCTGATAGCCTCAGTTCATGAGGTCAATGTTCTGGCTGAAATAGGAGTTGCATTACTCCTTTTCACTATCGGTATGGAGTTCTCTCTCCGCAATCTCTTTCAAATCAAGAAGCTGGTACTGATGGGCGGCGCTCTCCAGGTCACTCTCACAATTTTGGCTTTTTATGGAATTGCACGGTTAGTCGGGCGCCCGCCCAATGAATCATTATTCTGGGGCTTTCTGGTATCCCTCAGCAGCACCGCTATCGTTCTCAAGCTGCTCCAGGAAAAGGCCGAGACAGACAGCCCACACGGGCGCACTATTTTGGGAATGCTGATTTTCCAGGATATTATCGTTGTTCCTATGGTGTTGATAACGCCCCTGTTGGCCGGAAAAGCGCATGGCTCGGATGAATCCATTCTTTTTTTGCTGGGCAAAGGAATAGGCATTGTCACGCTGGCAATCGTCGCCGCCAAATGGATCGTGCCACAGGTGTTGTATCAAATCGCCCGGACAAAAAATCGAGAAATCTTTTTGCTGACGATTGTTGTTATATGCTTGACGGCGGCATGGCTTACGCAGGCCGCCGGTCTCTCCCTTGCTCTGGGCGCATTTTTGGCTGGCCTGATCATTTCAGAATCAGAGTACAACCTCCAAGCGCTCGGAAATATTCTGCCGTTCCGTGATGTCTTCACAAGTCTCTTTTTCGTTTCCATGGGGATGTTGTTAGATGCCGCCTTTTTTTTCAGCCACCCCTTTTTTACGCTGATAATTGTCATTGGGATTCTATTTATTAAGGGCGCCGCCGCTGTCTTGGGATGTGTCTCATTGGGAATGCCGCTCCGCACGGCGATTCTGGTGGGTCTGAGCCTTGGGCAAGTCGGGGAATTCTCCTTTATTCTATCGAAGGCCGGTGCTGAACACGGCCTGCTTAGCGGAGACACATATCAGATGTTTCTGGCCTGTTCCATTCTAACCATGGCACTGGCGCCGCTTGTTATAGCCTCAGCGCCAAGCCTTTCAGGTATTATTCTCCGATTGCCGATGACGAGGCGACTCAGGGAGGGCGCCGCTCCAGTGGCGCAAGCGAAAAAAACCGAAGCAAAAGATCATCTTATTATCGTCGGCTGCGGAGTGAACGGAAAGAACGTGGCCCGGAGCGCCAAGCTGGCGGGTATTCCCTATGTAATGCTCGATATGAATCCCGAAACCGTCCGGTTGCAGAAAGACAGGGGGGAACCGATTCACTACGGTGACGCCACTCGGGAGGCGGTTCTGGAGCATGCGAACATCAAGGAAGCGAGAATTGCTGTCGTTGCTATTAATGATCCCACCGCCACCCGTGGAATTGTCGAAACCGCGCGAAGATTGAATCCCGAAATCCATCTCATAGTGCGCATACAATATCTGCAGGAAATGAAGCCGTTGCATAAACTGGGAGCCGATGAGATTATCCCAGAGGAATTTGAGACATCGGTAGAGATATTCTCCAGGGTCCTTGCGAGGTACCTCATCCCCAGGGATGAAATTGAACGAATCGTCATAGATATCCGTTCCGAAGGCTATGAGATGTTTCGCAAATTATCGGGGGAGGCGTCCTCATCATTTGCTTTGAGGATTGATCTGCCGGATGTTGAGGTCGGCACGCTTCGAATTCCGCCGGGCTCGCCATTCGAGGGGAAAACGCTTGGGAAACTGGACTTGAGGAAAAGTTACGGCCTCACTGTGCTGGCAATCAGCCGGGATTCAAAAATCACATCCAATCCGGATGGAGACATGGAGCTATCTCCAAATGATACTCTCTATGTTCTTGGTCACCCAAGCAAGATTTCTGAAGTTGCCAATCTGCTTAGGAAAACCGGATGAGGTATCGATGAAAAGGGGTGTTAACGGATGATTTTTCTAACGGCAGTTCTAAGAATATTCCAATTTAAGCGAACATGCCCGAAATGCAGTCGAGACCAAATTGTCCCTCCCAGCAAGAAACGGGATACAGTCCAATGCAAATTCTGCAAGGCGGACATACTTCCCAAATGAGTGTTTCGCGCGCTGCAAGCGGTGGAATGTCACCCGGGCGCGAACGGAAATCGGGTTTGATGTCTTTGCCTTAACCCGAAAGGGCGCGCGCTCTTCGATAATATGCGGAAAAAATCAAGCTTTAAATCATGTTTTCCGCAAATCGCAATAAGAGAATCCTTGTGGCGGACGATGACAGCGATTTCTTGTGCGACACAAGGGCTGTTCCGGAAATTGCCGATTTCACGATTGACACTGCAGATATGGTGCGCTTTTTCGACCATATCCTGAGCATGGCCCCGAAACAGCATTCGCCTGACAAAAATAATGGGGACTGGATGAAGCTAAATCGCAAGAGGTTCGAGGAAATAGTCGCCGAGGCGCTTGACGAGTTGCCAGAGGAAATAGGCGAAGCTTTGAGCAACATTTATGTCGTTGTCGAGCAGTGGCCTTCGGAAGAGACTATCAGGGAGATGAACATGCGGAGTCGAAGCGAGTTGCTTGCCCTCTACGAAGGAATCCCGCTCACAGAGCGAAACACAGGTTATGGCGCCGATCTCCCCGACAGAATCACCATATTTCAGGGACCGATTCAGGCAATGTGCAGCAGCCTGCCCGAACTGATAGACGAGATAAAGACAGCCGTTGTCCATGAAGTTGCCCACCATTTCGGCATCGATGACGAGAGATTGGACGAGCTAGGCTACTGAGCGGTCGATTTGTTCCGGAAGAGGAGACCATCATAATGCGCATTATCATCTACGGCGCGGGCGCC
>CBDUSG010000592.1:0-2814 GCA_965369575.1 uncultured bacterium
CGTCCTCGTATCGCCTGCGGAACGCCTCGTTGCCGCACATTGGCGCGCCGTACGTATAGACCGCGTGAACCGGTCGGCCCTCGCTCGCCAGCCACGCGGCGCAAAGGTCTGCCAGCGCCGCGCCGAGACTGTTGCCGGTGATCCACAGCTTCTTCTCACCCGAAAATCCGCCCTGATTTTCGATGGCCGCCGCGACCCGCTCGCTGACGGGAAAGAACGCTTTCCAAAAACCGGCATGAGCCTTGACGCCGTCGCCGAGATAGTCGGACACGTCGATCAGCCTGCAGTTGGCATCCGTGAATACATTGTCCTTTAAGGCGCTCATGGGGCCGCCGATGCGCTCGGACCCGCGAAAGACGACGATCACAAAGTCGCCGTCGCTCTTTGACATGACGATCAGCTCGGTGTCGAACGTGCGCCCGCTGTTCTGGATGAATTCGAAGGTGTCGACTCCCCACGCCGAAAACAGCTCCTTATATTTTCGCTGGAACTGCTCAAAATCCTCGAACGGCTGCACGTCGAGCTTGTCATGATAGTTGTAATGGCACGCCAGCGCGAGCAGGTACGCGTTCGCCCACGCGTGGCCGTCGGCGTCGGCCCTGAACAGGTCGAAGCAGTCTGCGCCCTGCGTTATTGCCGCTTTTCCCTTGCTTTCCGCCTCGGCGCCCTTCGGGCGGGCGGCGCCATTGGAAGAGACACTTGCGCCGAGTCCGATCAAGAAGAGCAGAACGACGCACGCGAAGAATCTGAGCTTTCCATTTTTCGGTATCATCCTGCGATCTCTCGTTCGAGGCGGAACATCTCGGCAACGGCCGCCGGGTTCATGCCGTCGAAGATGCTGTTGCAGGTGGCCATCATGTATCCTCCGCCCGGAGCGCCCTCGCGCATGCAGCGTGCGACCTCTTTACGCACGGCCCCCAGATCGAATCCGCAAAGCACATTGACATCGATGTTGCCGATCAGGACAAGGTCATCTCCAAACTCGCTCTTTGTCCTGGCCAGATTCATTCCCGCCGCGGGCTCGAGCCCGTGAATTCCTGCAAAGCCGGCCTCGACAGCCATCGGCAGAAGCTTTTCGATGTTGCCGTCGCTGTGCCAGACGACGGGCACATCGAATTCGTCAACGATTCGCGTGTGCAGATGCAGGACGAATTCGCGCCACATCTCCGGCGAAATCATCGGCCCTTCACTCGAGGCGGCGTCATCGCCTAGGACGAGCACTTCCGCTCCCAGTTCGACCGCCCTCCGAAACAGCGCAATGCACCATTCGGTGCGGGCCTCGAGCAGCATGCAAACGTAGGCGGGATCGTCCACAAGACGAACGAAAAAGCGCTCGGGACCCATCGCCATGTAGCCCGCCGTCAATGGGCCGACGTGCGTTCCATAAATAAAGCAATGATCCGGATAGGCATTCATCAATTCCTTTATGCGCCCGGCGTCGAAGAACTCGTCGGCGAGATCGAGGGACGGACTGAAGCGCTTGAGGTCCGCCTCGTCGCTCACGGCGCCGCCCGCGTAAACGCCGGAGCGCCAGATTCTGCCCCACTCGTCCGGTCCATCGCGCCCGGCATAGCCCGCGGCCGGCCTGCGGCTGGGCATCATTATACAGTCCTGTCCCAGGCCCGGGTAGGCGCTCTGCGGATCGTCCTGCCCGAGTTCATCGAAAAGAGCATCGATCCATATCTCGAACAAGGGAACGCGATCCGGCTCCTCATGTTGGAGCGCTGTAAAAACTCGTTCTCTCGGTTTCATTGGACGATGACAAGCGGTGAGTCTGCCAAGTTTATCCCAGCGTCAGCCCCATCTGCTGCAACTCGAGGATGCGGTCGCGCAGCCCGGCCGCGCGCTCGAACTCCAGTTTTTCGGCCGCCTCCTTCATCTCGCGCGTGAGGTCATCGAGCATCTTCGGCAGCTCGCCAAGCGAGACGTAGTCGGCCGCGGACTCGGCGACTACGGGCACCGTGACGTAGTCGGCCTCGTAGACACTGGTGAGCACGTCGGAGATGGCCTTCACGATCGTCGTCGGCGTGATCTTGTTCTTCCTGTTGAACTCGCCCTGCGCGCGGCGGCGGCGATTGGTCTCGGCTATCGCCTTGCGCATCGATTCGGTCTGCTTGTCGGCATACATGATGACCGTGCCCGCGACGTTCCTTGAGGCGCGCCCGATCGTCTGGATCAGCGATCTCTCGGCGCGGAGGAAGCCCTCCTTGTCGGCGTCGAGGATGGCGACAAGCGAGACCTCCGGCAGGTCGAGCCCCTCGCGCAGCAGGTTGATTCCGACGAGCACGTCGAACACTCCGCGGCGCAGGTCGCGGATGATTTCGAATCGCTCGATGGTGGCGATGTCCGAGTGCAGGTACCGCACGCGCAGGCCGACCTCCTGGTAGTAGTCGGTCAGGTCTTCGGCCATTCGTTTCGTCAGCGTGGTCACCAGCACGCGCTCGTCCCGCTCGATGCGCACGCGTATCTCCTCGAGCAGGTCGTCGACCTGGTTCCGCGCCGGCTTGACGACGACCTCCGGGTCCATCAGTCCTGTCGGTCTTATGAGCTGCTCGACGATCACGCCCTTGCTCTTTTTAAGCTCATAATCGGCGGGAGTCGCCGAGACATAGATGACTTTATCCGCAAGCTTCTGGAACTCCTCGAACTTGAACGGGCGGTTGTCCAGCGCCGACGGCAGACGAAAGCCGTAATCGACCAGGGTCTGCTTGCGCGAGCGATCGCCCTTGTACATCGAGTGCAGCTGCGGGATCATCTGGTGGCTCTCGTCCATGAACAGCTGGTAGTCGTCGGGGAAATAATTGATCAGTGTGA
>CBDUSG010000593.1:0-2808 GCA_965369575.1 uncultured bacterium
GCATGTTTGTGAAATAAATGGTCAGGAACAGCTTGCGATGGTTGCTGAACGCGGTGGCGGGCTCAAACTGACCGATCTTGAAATTAAACGAATCTTCGGGAAGCCAGCGTCCCAGCGGATCGTTGAACTGACCGAACAATCGCCCGATATGGCCCGGTTCGCCGTCATCGAACAGGTCTATGTCGCCGTAATACCCGAAGAACTCGTCGAACGTTCCGCCGATCAGCAGGGCGAGTTCCTGGGGCACTTTAAAGTCACTCTTCACGTCTCTGTCATCCGAATAACTGAAGATGTTTTCCACGCGAAACGAGGGAATCGGCAGGCCGGAAATCGACGTGGGCCAGACGGCTTCCGGCCACACGCGCTTATACCCCGGCGCCCCGAGGCTCAGAGGCTCATCTTTAATGTAAACCTCTTCGCTGCCTCCTGGGATGACATAGCCGTTGCGGCGAAAAGCTTCACCAAAATTGTTCAGTTTGGGAAAAGCGACATGGCATGTCATACAGCTTGTCTGGTATTTCCTGGCAAAGGTGGGAATAGCATAGCCGCTGTCCGCGCTCAGACAGAGCATGGTAAATGCTATCGCGATAATCAGAAGACCTAACGAAAGTTTCTTTCCCATGTGTCTCCTCCTGAGTATAAGTGGGATTTTTCGCCAACTCGATATATGACCCCTGTTTACTATTACCCTCGCCTGCCGTCTCTCCCCCCGGTGTTCTTCCTCCTTTCTCAGCGTGGCTGTCCGCTCAATTCTCCAGTGAATTCCGGGCGGTCCGCCAATGTAGTTTTTCCCCCCTATCCCGGCCGGCCCCCGAACTGCCGGATTCAAGGGTCATCTCTTCCATTTTCATCGCCGGCTGAAATGTGCTTTTGCAGCACGGGAATCAGAGCGTTGCGAACGGTCTCGGTAAGGCCGCTTTCAAATCCATCCTCTTCCACTCGCACTATGGCTATCATGAAGTAGGCCATGGCCAGATCATCCGCCAGCTGACGCAAGCGTGATTGGCTCTTGCCGGAACCCTCATTGGCGGCTGGGAATACAGCGGAGGCGGCCAATATATCCCTTGTTCGCAAATATGCTTCGACGGCGAAATCTTGATTGAATTTCGCGCCTCCAGCGCGCGATTCCAGCGCCTCATGGGCCGTTCGCGCCACCTCACGCGCTATCTTGTCCAGGTCGATACCTTCCGTAAGAGCCATTCTCATTACCGTGCCTTCCGGTTGGGGCAAAGGTTCCAGGCATGCACACCCCTTATTTTGGCAAGAGTGGTGCCATCGGGGGCCGGATTCGAGAAGAAAGAGGGCCTTCTATAACTAACTTATATTCAAGGTGTTATAGATACATAACAGGAGAGGTTGGCGCCTCGGATGGCTGCGATCTTGCAAAAGCAGCAGAAATAGGCGGCCGGGACCCTTGCAATATTGCAAGAGGTCAAAAGAAAGGCGAGACAGTGGGACAGGCCATATACAGGCGGTTCGCCGAAAGGTCGTGGGGCAATAAAAGTCTCAGGGCTCCGACAGACCCAGGTCAATCATTTTGCGATAAAGGGTGGAAGCGTTTATCCCCAATCGGCGCGCCGCTTCTTCCTTGACTCCGTTCGCAGCGGAAATGACTCGGCGAATGTGCTCGCGCTCGTATGCCTTGACGGCTTCCCGGAGGTCATCCGAAAGCCTTGGGAACTGAATGGATCCGGTGATATCAGGAGGCAGGTCGGCAATTCCTATGAATTCCTCATCCCCCAATATCATGGCGCGCTCGATGACATTTTCGAGTTCGCGCACGTTCCCCGGCCATGGATAGGCCATCAAGATGCGCATCGCCTCGTTGTCGACACCGAGAAAATTCCGCTTCAGCTTGTGGTTACACTTTCGGACAAAGTGTTCAACAAGGAGCGGGATATCGCCCGCGCGCTTTCGCAGAGTGGGAAGCTGAATTTCCACGACACGAAGACGATAGAAAAGGTCCTTGCGAAACGTTTCCTCCATGATGCGGCTCTGGAGGTCGCGATTTGTTGAGGCAACGATACGGTTGTCGACTTTGATGGGAACTGTGCCGCCGACTCGAATGAATTCCTTTTGCTCGATCGCTCGCAGAAATTTAGCTTGTAATCCCACCGACATTTCGGCGACTTCATCGAGGAAAAGAGTGCCGTTGCCCGCAACTTCCATAAGTCCCGGTTTGTCTCTATCTGCGCCGGTGAAGGCGCCTTTTACGTGGCCAAAAAGCTCGCTTTCAAAGAGGTTTTCCGGAATCGACGCGCAATTAACCGCTATGAATGGCCCCTCTTTTCCCACTGAACTCGAAGCATGAATCATGCGCGCAACGAGTTCCTTGCCGGTCCCGCTTTCTCCCGTTATGAGAACCGTGCTCTGAGTTTTCGCAACCTTCCGGGCGGTCTTCCGGACCGTCAGAATCGCCTCGCTTTCGCCGATCAGTTGATGTCCCTCAACTTGCCGGGAGACCTCCATCCTTAGCCTTCGCACCTCTTGGACGACGCGCTTATATTCGAGAAAACGGCGAATTTTCTGAAGCACATCTTCTTCGACCAAGGGCTTCATGATGTAATCCGAAGCTCCTTTGCGAAAGGCCTCAACTGCGGTTGCGAGAGTTCCGTATGCGGTAATCACAATAAGGCAGCTTTCGGGGCAGATGCGTGCAAGCTCGGTTATAACCTCGATCCCTCCCTTTCCGGGCATGACGAGATCACAGAGCACGACGTCCGGGTTTATCTCCAGGGACAGCTCCAGCCCTCGCTCGCCATCGGGCGCGGTGTGGCACTCGTATCCGTGTTCTCGAATAATGGTCGC
>CBDUSG010000594.1:0-2807 GCA_965369575.1 uncultured bacterium
GGGGGCGAAGCGTCAGGGAAACCGTCTTCACTCGATTCGCCCCTCAGCATCTTCTTTTCACGTCCCATTTCCGGATGGGTGGCGATGCGCTTTTTCATGAGGGCGATGTTGCGCTCCAACGTTTCAGATGAGTCATAATCCTGGAGGAAAGCTTCCGCCAACCTCAACTGGGTGTCGTACATTCCGAGTTCATGCGCCTCCCTTTTATCGAAATGCTGAAAATCTTCGTCTGACACTCTGTGTACGTGAACCCGGCTTCGATCTGCTTTCACCGTGATGTCAGGCGCCAGGCCTATACCATTGATCGCCGCGCGTTTCGGCGTCAGCAGCTCGGCGAACGGCAGGTTAATGGCTGAGCCGTCCGAGAGCGGGATCGTGTTCTCGACCAGGGCCGCGCCCGAAGTTCTCTCTCCGATTATGGCCGCAAACCGCGAATCTCGGAGCGCTCCAGCCACCAACTGTGAGGCGCCGCCGGTACCCCGGTTTACCAGAACGACGATGGGCGTTTCAAAATGCAGGGACGCCTCGCGCTCGGCCCTGAATTCCACGCTCAGGCCGGGATGAGTCGATTGTGTGGCATAGATCAGCCGACCTTTTTTGATAAACTCGTCGGCGACGTCGGCAGCGACGCGGATGAGTCCGCCGGGATTGTTACGCAGGTCCAGGACGAGACTGCGCATCCCTTCCGAGTTGAGTTTCTTGGCGAGTTCACGAAAGTCATCGGCGCTCCGCCCGCTGAACTCGTTCATGCTAACGTAGCCGATGCCGTCATCCAACATTTTCCCTACAACGGTGGGGACTGTGATCCTGTCGCGTATCAGTGTGAAGCGCAATGTTTCCTCGGCTTCTCCGCCGTCGGAACCAGGTCGTTTCACGGTGATATCCACCTTGGAACCCTTCAGGCCGCGGAGCTTCTCCACGGCGGCTTCCAGCCTGATCCCCTCGGCGCTTTCTCCGTCTATCTCTATGATCTTGTCGCCCGCTCTGATCCCAGCCCTTGACGCGGGCGTGCCTTCAATGGGCGCGACCACGCTCAGCGCCCTGTTCTCATCCAGTCCGATGACGATTCCCAGCCCGCCGAAGCTTCCCTCTCGCTCGACCTTATACGCCCCAGGCGAGAGCACGCGAACGCGGCCAGTCTTTCCTTTTTCATGGACAGTGTCAATGTACTTTTGCGATTTGGCGTCTTGAAGCAGCTTGTCTGCGCCGCCGGCCAGCGATATCAATGGTTCAAGGCCCGCGCCTCCGTCAATGAGAACTTTCATTGCCTCGCCATGAGACTTTTCTATGGCGGCCTGCAGCGCCGTTCGTCCGCCCTCGTCCTTTGCGTCGGGGTCCATTCCCGCATCCAGGAAAAGACTCACCACCTCGATGTCGCCCCGGCCCGCGCGAATGACAAATTCTTTCGCGGTATAGGGAACGTCCTTCCCTCTCAACCATTCTCGCGCCTGCTCCGAGCCGATAGCATATGCCGGCGCCGGCGAAAGCAGTGCGGCTATCAGGAGGATCCCAAGAGTGCGTAACATTAGTTTCCTTGTCGGTTTCAAAAAACAATACCCATGAAGGAATGCCGCAGGGCCGAATTCGTTCGGCCGCGAGCGTTTTGGGCAGATCATTAATGGTCTTCAGAGATACTTGTGTTCCTTGAACCAGTCGATTGCGCCTTGGATGCTGTCGCGGATGGGTGTCTGCGGCATGCCGAGTTCTTCGACGGCTTTCGAGGAGTCCCAGAAGGAGTATTCGCTTCCCACGCGCACCCATGCGGCCGTTGTCATGGGCGGCTTGCGCGTGATCTCGGCCAGTAGCTGATAGAGGTAGCCGGAAAGGACCGCGGCCGGTTTTGGAATTCTGATGGAGGGCGATTTACCGCCGCCGACCTCGGCGATCAAGTCGAAGTATTCCTTGATGGAAACGTTGGTGTTGCCGAGGATGTATTTCTCGCCCGATCTCCCTTTTTCCATTGCGAGCACGTGGCCTCTGGCTGTGTCGCCGATGTCGGAGACATTTATGCCGCCGTCGACGTAGCCGGGCAGCTTGCCCTTGATGATATCGATGATGAGCCGGCCGTTGGGCGTGGGATTGAGGTCGTGCGAGCCGCATGGGTTGGTCGGATTCACGATGACGACGGGCAGCCCGCGCCGATGATAATCGAGTGCCGCCTGCTCTGCCTGGAACTTCGAGATGTAATAGTGATCCCTCGTGTGCCAGAGGTTGAACTGCGCCGATTCGTCGGCCGGACGCTCTCTGCCGTGCGCGCCGAGCGCGGCGACCGAACTCGTGTGGACGACCTTCTTTATCTTCTTCTGCAGGCATGCCTCGAGCACGTTCTTGGTCCCCTGCACGTTTACCCAATACATCATCTTC
Source organism: uncultured bacterium (assembly GCA_965369575.1). Lineage (GTDB taxonomy): Bacteria > Abyssobacteria > SURF-5 > SURF-5 > SURF-5 > CBDUSG01. Next base: position 2,365 of record CBDUSG010000594.1, read on the forward strand.
GGGTCGGGCAGCCAGATTGCATAAATGGCCGCGAGATGGAAAACGCGGTCGCAGCCCTTAAGCGCCGCCTTGACCGAATGGAAATCGGTGATGTCGCCGTAGACAAGCTCGACTTCGAGCCCCTCGAGGTTGCTGAGGCCGCCATCCTCCCGAACGAGCGCCTTCACCTTGTCCCTGCCGTTGAGGAGTTCCCTCACGACTGCGGAGCCGATATATCCCGATGCTCCGGTCACGAGAATTTTCATGCGCGATCTCCAGATTCGCCGAAAGGCAAAGCGGATGCGTGTACTCCGAACACGCAACAAACCTAGTGTCGTGTCAACCGTGTATTGTCGGCCTCAGAGTCCCGCAAGTTGTCCAAGGCAAGGCACAGCCACGCAGGAATATTAAGCATATTTCAAGTGGCTGCAACGCAGCATTGGGCGATTTGCGGGACTCCCTTC
>CBDUSG010000595.1:0-2804 GCA_965369575.1 uncultured bacterium
CTCGCTGAAACTGAATCAGTAGGACCGATTATTAAACAAGGTCTTTTCCACAGACCGAAGCCAGACGCGTTCACTCGCACATAAGCGGATTCAGCCGTCAATATTCGTCAGGAAAAGAGATGCGAAGCATCTCATGTCCGCGGCGACTCGCCGCTGCGAAGCATCTCATGTGTGTGGCGACTCGCCACCGACTCGCCGCAATTATCCCAGGTCCCCGGTTTCTTTCGTGAAACTTTGGCTTTTTCCGCCTAAATTGGAGACCATTGAATTTTCGAGGTGGCGCGCTCGTCTGTATGCAAGAGAGGAAAAGTCATATCGCATTTTCGGTTTGGATGCGATACTTGAATAGAGAGAAAAGAGGCGTTGGATTCTCCTGCGGGAGGTGTCAAAAATGAAGATTTTCTTGCGGTTACGACATATCATGGCCGTCATGGCGATTGCGGTGGCGATGCTGGGATTCGGCCTCAGCGGTGAGGCTCTCGCCCGGGGCGGGCATCATGGTCATCATGGCCGTCACGGAGGCCACGGTCATCATCGTCATGGGATAAGCCTGCACATCGGGCTCGGCCATCATGGGCATCACCGCTCGCATGGTCACTACGCGCCGAGGCCGTATTACTATGGATATCCCTACAGATACGAAGGATACAGAGTGCATTACGGGCGTCCGTATCCGTACAGATCAGGCTATTACTACCGGTACTAGAATGCGGAGGCACGGAGGCGAGACCTCGAGTGTGTCGCGCGCACGAGCGGCGTTTCGGCGATAAGCCAGTGGCCAGTGCGCATACCGTCGCCGCGACGAGCGGTGGCGGTTTTTTGTATCCGCAGGCGGGGGCGCCGCTCCGTCGGTTGCGCACTATGGAGGCTTGGTGATATATTGCTCACACCGGAGAGGGAGGACGACGGAGGACCCGCGGCGCGCCGCCGGGGACGGGGTCTCGCCGAGACTGAATCAGTCAGGCTGGCTATGTAACGATGTGTAAAAGAAGAGATGCGCAGCATCTCATGTCGGCGGCGACTCGCCGCGGCGGATTCAAAAAAAAGCCCCCTGTTTCACCACATTTCCATGGAAAAACTGCTTTCTAAGAAGAAATTAGACGAATACAGGCATCGAAAGTGGCGCCTGGGGCCGCGCAGTCGCCTGACGACGCTCGAGCAGACGGCCGATTTCCTCGATGATGTGGGCATGTGCCTTTTGTTCGCCTGCCGCGATATTCCTCTTCCGAAGATATATGACTGCGCCGCCGACGATGTCAACTGGTGGTCGTGGAAGGACCGGCTGCAGGAGCAAAAAAGCGGCTATATAGGCCGATTGGCGCGGCGAAAGGCGACTCTGGTGTCGATGGAGCTGCTGCCCGCCTTTTATGCTGTCTACCAGAGCGGCGGCGGTTACGCGATGTATGAGGAGGAATATTACTGGGGCAAGCTCGGCGAGCTTGCCAACAAGATCGCCGAGCACCTCGACCGCAACGGGCCCACGCCCACAGACGCGCTGCGCCGAGCCGTCGTCCCCCGCGACAAGCAGAGCACGCGCCGGTTCCACTCCGCCCTTTTAGAGCTGCAATCGAAGTTCAAGATCGTCACAACCGGGCTCGAAGTCAGGAGTTGGGGCGTCCGCGTGCTCGATCTTTTCGTCAATTGGGTGCCCGCGAAAGTCGAGAAAAAGGCGGAAAAAATGAGCAGGGAAGAGGCAATTGCCCGAATTTGTCTCAAACTTGCCGATACCGCCGGCGCGGTCGATGAGCGCGCGCTGCCCCGGTTGTTCGGCTGGTCGACGCCCGAAACTGCGCGAGCCGCCGACTCGCTCGTGGCGGACGGCTCGCTCGTGCGCGGTCGCCTCCGCAACGACCGCAGCCCCTGGCTCATGAGCCCGAGCCTCTAGTGTCGAAAAGCACCCCGTAATGCGGCAAAAACCCTCCTTTCCCGCCCAAATACGTGTGGCAGTCGCCCAAAATGCGATCTTTTGTCCCTCCCACCGTTTGTAGTTCAAAGATGCGGGATGATGTTCAAGGATGTACAGGACCGAGGGCGTCGCCGAAGGACGGCGAGCCTCCCCCTCGTACGCATAAGTCTTTGATTGACAAGGGCTAACCGGGTGCGAGCTCAAAAGTTTCGGGAAACCCGCCGTTTCGGCACAAAAAATGCCTTATTTGATTGGCCGATGCCGTGTTTATGGGTGTAGTGTTTTCGCTTTGTCACCCTCGATTGGGTGTCATTCGGGCAGCCTACCGCCTGGGGGGGATAGGGTTGCTCTTATCTTAACGGGGAGGCCCGAGGAGCCACATCGGCGCAGTTTCGCATGAAAATTTCCAATGTATTTCAGAAAGTCTTTCCAAGCGATTCCCCACAGATGAGACCGGTGCGGGCACGCTTCATTATCATCGTCTTTTTTACGCTGATGGCCGTTGTGTGTCTTCCTCTGCTCAAAATGGCGCATTTGCTCCCGACGGTGATGACGATCCTGCTGGTGGCCTTTGCCGGGAATCTCGTGTCCTATGTGTGGATACTCTGGGGCAGGGGGGCTCAATACAGGGTCTATTTCGCGACGTTCGTGGACATCTTTCTCACCACTGTAGTTCTGCACTATCTCGGCGGAATGGAGTCCACGCTTTCCTGGGCGTATGCGATCATACTGATCGCAATCGCCTCGATTCACGGCCTCAAGATCGGCATTTACGTCGCGTTGGTCAGTTGCGTGCTATACTCCTCGCTTCTGATAGGCGAGTTTACGGGCGCGATCCCGCACATCGACCATTACCGAATCAACCCGGCCTACATTCATGACGACCCTGCATATCTGT
>CBDUSG010000596.1:0-2803 GCA_965369575.1 uncultured bacterium
GTGACTAATTGAGCGACACAAAAACCGAAACCACACTTACAATTGTCAAGCCCGACGGCTTCGAAAAGCGGATCGTCGGCAGAGTGATACAGATGTATGAGGACGCGGGACTCGAGCTGGTGGCGATGCGGCGGCTCGAGCTCACGCGCGAGAAGGCCGAGGGATTCTATGCTGTCCACAAGGAGCGGCCGTTCTTTCCCGAGCTGATCGAGTTCATGACGTCCGGCCCGGCCGTCGTGATGGCCTGGCGCGGCGAGGGCGCGATCGACAAGGTGCGCGAGATCAACGGGGCGACCAATCCCGCCGACGCCGCCGAGGGCACCGTCCGTGCGCTGTGGGGCTCGAATATCCAGAACAACATCGTCCACGGCTCGGATGCGCTCGAGACCGCCGAGTTCGAGATCGGCTACTTCTTTCCGGAACTCTAAGAAGCTCCAGCCTCCGGCGGCCGGCGAGTCGCCGGGGACATGAGATGCTCCGCATCTCTATTCCTGACGAGAGTCGCCAGGTTTCATCCCCAATGTAAAATATGGGAAGACTCTTCGCATCCCTCCTCTTCCAGCCCGCCTGCCCGGCGCGCCGGTTATGGTATAATGTCGCGGTTTGAGAGGAGACCGGCGCAGGTCAAAGAGGAACGCGCGATGAAGAACATCATCTGGAAGCCGAAAGGCGCATACAAGACCAAGAGCAACATCCGCCGTTTCATGCGGAAGCACAAGATCAAGGATTACGACGAGCTCTTAAAGCGGTCGATAGATGACACCGAATGGTTCTGGGACGCCGCTCTCAAGGACCTCGGGGTCGAATGGTATAAGCCCTACACGAAGGTGCTCGACGACTCGGGCGGGTTCGCGTGGGCGAAATGGTTCGTCGGCGGCAAGATCAACATCGTGCACAACTGTCTCGACCGCCACGCGCAGGGGCCGCGCCGCAACACGCTCGCTTTCATCTGGGAAGGCGACGACGGCGAGGTGCGCACGCTCACGTATTGGCAGCTTTTCAATGAGGTCAACCGCCTCGCCAACGCGCTCAAGAGTCTCGGCATAAAGAAGGGCGACACGATCGGCATCTACATGCCGATGGTGCCCGAGATAGTCACCGTTCTGCTTGGCTGCCTCAAGGTCGGCGCGGTCGCGATCCCTGTGTTTTCGGGCTTTGGACCCGCCGCGCTCGCCTCCCGGCTAGGCGATGCCGAAGCGAAACTGTTGTTCACCGCCGACGGCTCGTCGCGCCGCGGCAAGACCGTCGCGATCAAGGAGCAGGCCGACAAGGCCGTCGCGATGGCGCCGACTATAAAGAACGTCGTCGTCCTCAACCGCATGGGAATGGAGATTCCGTGGACCGACGGCCGCGACATCTGGTGGCACGATCTCATTCCGGGGCAGTCGCCCGTCTGCGAGACCGAGCGGCTCGACGCCGAGGATCGCTCTCTCATCATCTATACTTCCGGCACGACGGGCAAGCCGAAGGGTTGCGTCCACACTCACGCCGGCTGCCTGGCGCAGATGGCGAAGGAGATCGGCTACTACTTCGACGTCAAGGAGGAAGACACCTTCTTCTGGGTGACCGACATCGGCTGGATGATGGGGCCGTGGGAGATCATCGGCGTGCAGAACTTCGGCGGCACGTATCTCATATTCGAGGGCGCGCCAAACTATCCCGAGCCCGACCGGCTGTGGGACATCTGCGAGCGGCACGGCGTCACGATACTCGGCATCTCGCCGACGGCGATCCGCCTGCTGATGCGCTCCGAGCTCGAGTGGGTCGAGAAGCACGACCTGTCTAACATAAGGATTCTCGGCTCGACCGGCGAGCCGTGGGACCCCGAGTCGTACCAGTGGTTCTTCGAACACGTCGGCGGCGGGCGATGCCCGATCATAAATATCTCCGGCGGCACCGAGATAGTCGGCTGCCTGCTCTCGCCATTACCGATAACCGAACTCAAATCGTGCACGCTGCGCGGGCCGGGGCTGGCTATGGACGTGGACGTGTTCGACGACGACGGCAAGCCCATACGGGGCGGCATCGGGCATCTCGTATGCAAGAAGCCCGCGCCCTCGATGACCAAGGGATTCCTCAAGGACCCGGACCGCTACATCGAGACCTACTTTTCTCGCTGGCCCGACGTGTGGTATCACGGCGACTGGGCCCACGTGGACGATGACGGCTTCTGGTTCCTGCACGGGCGCGCAGATGACACGATCAAGGTGTCCGGCCGGCGGACCGGCCCGGCCGAGATCGAGGCGGCGCTCATCGAGCACCCGGCCGTTTCCGAGGCGGCCGCCATCGGCGTTCCGCACGAGATCAAGGGAGAAGGCGTCGCATGCTTCGTCGTGCTGCATCCGGGTTACGAGCCCGGCGAGGAGTTGCGCGAGGAGCTGAAAGCGCAGGTCGTCGAGCTGATGGGCAAGACGCTCCGGCCGGAAGACGTGCGCTTCGTCACCGCGCTGCCCAAGACGCGCTCGGCGAAGATACTGCGCGGCATAATCAAGAAGAAATGGCTCGGCAAAGAGGTCGGCGACGTCTCCTCGGTCGAAAATCCCGAAGCGATCGACGAAATCGCACGGGCGAAGTAGGTTACACACAGGTATGTTACACAATTAATCCGGACCCCGGCGGTTCCCATCCCTGTTAAGGCTTCACAGTGGCTGAATCCCGTGAACGCAGCGGGACGCGCATCGCTTTTACGGAAAATCGCGTTCTGCCGAACGGGGCTGTAATGGCGGAGATAGCGTTTTTCTCGCCGGGATGCTACAATGTCGGCGTGACTTTCTGAGGAGCCGAAAGGCTGGGGATCAGGGGC
>CBDUSG010000597.1:0-2799 GCA_965369575.1 uncultured bacterium
ACGGATATCTGCTGTATAGCCTGGGCTTCGATCTCGACGACGACGGCGGGAAGGACGCCGGGCAATCACACCCGAAGGAGTACGACGGCGACATGGTCTTCGGCCCGTTCACGCCGGCCTCGCCCCCCCAAGCCTGAGGAGAAGCGCGCGTGATTGAGGAAGCGATGAATAATTCCAGCACAAAGCGGCGCTCCTCCGTGAAAAAGCTCCTCGTCATAGCGCTGTCCCTGATCGTTTTTCTCGCCGTTTACACAGTCGCCTTCCAATGGTATGTCGGGCCGCCCGCGCAGCCGGACTTCCCCAAATTGAAGTGGCACGCCCCAATTGAATCGCTCAGAGAACTCGCCGATTCTCTCGAGGACGACAACGCCGCAAAGTATTACATCATGGCCTGCCTGGAGATGACGCCCGTGCGGCCGAGCGCCATTTACGAAGATTGTTGCCCGGACACGGACGAAGACGGCCAGCCGATAGATATTCGCGAGGTTGAGGCATGCATCGCGGCCCACGAGCAGATATTTGTTCTGGTAAAGGAGGGAATAGGCCGGAATCGCTATTCCCTTCCGGCAGGAAACCTGTTCGAAGGTTCCCACATGATGCATTTTCGTCGTCTTTCGCGCCTGCTGGAAACGAAGGGAAGGTTGCAGGAAAATAAGTCGGAATACGAGGAAGCGGCGGAAACATATATGGATATACTGTTCTTTTCGGCAGACTTATACAACAATAGCTCGATATTCGGTGCGTTGGTGGGAATTGGCTCTGAGCACGGCGCTTACCGAGGTCTGGAATCGGTCGTTTCTCATTTGGACGACGAGGAGCTATGCGAAGAGCTGCTTAAAGAACTCATCGAAATGGCCGATGGCCGCGCCCCGTTGCGCCAGATAATCGCGCTCAATAATCTGGAACTAAAGGACTCTGCCAGAGGCGGAGCAGGATATAGTCTTCATTGGGGGGATCCGCTGATAGACCCGGGCGCCGCCGATTATTTTCTGGACACGATGCGCCGGAGCGGCGCATACTTATGGTCAGGCCTGACCACGCCGCTTCACAACAGGAAGATGGACAAGCTCTTCCAGGCTCTGGCTGATATATCGGAAAAGCCGTATCTTGAAATTCTTCGAGAACCGCTCGAAGACAGGGCGCCGGGAGGCACATTATCGGAAATACTCCTTCCGGGGATCGAAAAATTCTTTATCAGCGCCGCCTGGCAGGAGACGAAACGGCGGGCCAACATCGTTAGGGTCGCCTTGCATTTGTATCGGCTGCGCAATGGAGAGTATCCCGAATCGCTGGACGAGCTTTCGGCGACTGTTCCTGATCACGCCATGATTGACCCCTTCTCTGCGGATCGGTTCAACTACAAAAGGACCGACGACGGATATCTGCTATACAGCCTGGGCCGCGATCTCGACGACGACGGCGGGAAAGACGGCGGCGGGCTATACCCGATGAAGGATTACGACGGCGACATGGTCTTCGGCCCGTTCACGCCGGCCTCGCCCCCTCAAGCCTGAGGAGAAGCGCTTGTGAAAAAAGCAATTATTATTTCCTGCAGTGTCATCATCTTCCTCTGTCTGTTCACCGCTCTTTTCCAGTGGCGCTTCAAGCCGTCTCAACTATCATATAGCGACGAGAGGCCCAAACAGGAATTGTATGAGGAACTCATGTCCGAGCTTGAGGACGACAACGCGGCGAAATATTACTTGAAAGCCTCTCAGTCGGTCGTATCGACCGACGAATTCGGAAAAGTATTCGATACCTACCTGCTCGATCCGGAGTATACGGGTCTCGAGGACGAACCCGGCATCGAGGAGTTGTTCGATCGCAACGAGCCCGCGCTCGATCTCATCCGCGAGGGGACGAAGCAGGATTTTTTCTCGATCCCGAGCCAATACCCGTCGCGCTATTACCCCTTCCTGGCCGAGTTGCGCCGCGTCGCCAGATTGTCCGCGATGAGGGGAGCGCTCCACGAAAAGAGCGGAGAGCTTGAAAAGGCGACCGATCTGTATCTTGACCTGCTGCGTTTCGGGAACGACATCTCCAGCCTTGGCTACGGCGTCTTCGCCGCAATCGGCAACACTATCGAGGGGTCCGGTTATTATAGAATCTCTTCCCTGACCGACCGCATGAACGATGAGGAGGCGTGCCGAAGGCTGATGGAGGAAATGATCCTGATATCGGGCGAAAGAGCGTCGCTTCACGACTCGCTCGAGACGGTTTTTTCCGACGTCCGCAGAGATTACGACGAACGCGACGCGGAAGCAGTATTGTACAGGGGCGGCATTGTTTTCGACTACACTTCATACAGCAGGAAGCATCCCGACAAGGCGTGGCGAAAATTTATGGGCACATACGAGCCGGAGAGCATATTCGAATATTTCACCGATACGGCCGACCGCGCCGGCTGGTACATGTGGTTCCAACTCACCAAGCCGATGCGCCTGAGGGAAATGGACAGAATCCACGGCATGATTCTCGAAGCGTCAAAAGATTCCTACCACAGGATTCTGAGCGCGGGAATCGATGACAAGGTTTCCAAAAGCAGAATCGCTCAGAGGTGGTTTCGGCCGACTTATAATCATTTGAAATATGGCGCCGGAGCCGAGGTAGACCGGCGGGTTACCGTCATACGGCTTGCGTTGCGAATTCATTTTCTGAGAAACGGTGAATATCCCGAGGCGCTCGAAGATTTGGCGCCGCTTGCGCCTGAAAGATTTTTTTTCGATCCATACTCCGCGCGTCGCTTCAAATACAAGAGGACTAAAGACGGCTACCTTCTCTACAGTTTCGGGCCAGACC
>CBDUSG010000598.1:0-2788 GCA_965369575.1 uncultured bacterium
ACAAGGTCACGGCAAAGCTCTTTGATGAGTTCGTCGATCTCGCTGCAAAAAATGGCTCTCTTCCTGTCATTATTATTTTGCCAAACAAGGATGATATTGTTCAATATCGGAAAAACCGGACGAAAGCATACACACCCCTTTTGGAACACTTTGAGAGCAAGAAATACAGATACGCTGACGCTATTCATATCGTGGACACAAATGGAGCAGACCTTAAGATTGATGATCTGCTTTCCGCGCTATTTGTTCGGGAGCCATCTGTTTCTGGGAGCCACTATTCAGCGTCCACTAACAAGCTTGTGGCCGCATACATCCTTGATTATTTGAGGACCTCCGGCGTCCTGGGCCAGGGTGCCCTGCCCTCTTCATAGGAGTATGCTCTACAGAGAAATGAGCTGGAAAGTTAGTTCAGCAGTATTTTAAGAAATCCCTGAACTTGACAAAGTATCTTGGCATTCATCATAACTATGTCGAGTCTCTTGAATTATCTGAAGTAGGGCAAATAGGAACTGCATAACTGTTTTCCTCGTCGCATGAAAGATGGTGTTGACAAGTCTAAAGATACAGGCATGGCAGTCATTTTGATCTGCACGCAGGCGTGGGCTTTGTCTCGAATCCTCATTCACGGCTCGAAAAAACAAGTATCAGCCCAAATCCATTCGCTTTATCCTCAAGAAAATGGCGGAAATCACCTCGAAGCTCTATTGACCGTTTCCCGTGTAGGTGGTATAATTTTAGTGTTAATCTCTGTGTGAACCAGGGCAGAGGGGGTCACGCTTTTGGGACTGCGGATAGGCTCGACATCGCCGTTTGCCGCGCAACGGAGCATTCTGCTTCAGCATGCGCAGCTTCAGAGGAGTTTGGCGCAGCTCGCTACCGGCCTCAGGATCAACATGGCCGGTGACGACCCCGCCGGTTTTGCCATTTCGGAGCAGCTGAGATCGAGAATCAGCGGCGCCGGCGCGCTCCTGTCCAACGCCACTCGCGCCGTCAACCTCGTGCAGACCGCCGAGGGCGCGCTCACCGAGATCAACACGCAACTCACCGAGATACGCGGTCTTGCGGTGCAGGCGGGCAATTCGGCGGTTCTCGGTGAAGCGGGCGCCCAGATAATCCAGCAGCAAATCCAAAACGCCGTCGGATCGATAAACCGCATCGCGGAAACCACGCAGTTCGCGGGCAGGCCGCTGCTGAACGGCACCTTCGAGAATGAGCAGTTTGCAATCGCCGAGGGCGCCCCGGCCGAATTGACCATCCCGAATCTGGCCGCGAATCAACTTGGCACAGATATTGGGGCGCCGGGCGGTTTTACAAGCCTGGCCGACATCGACGTCACCACGCCGGAGGGCGCCGCCAATGCCCTGCAGGTCATCGACGCGGCCATCAACGACGTTTCCAATATCCGCGCCGATCTCGGAGCGTTCCAGGCCAACACGCTCGAGGCTGCCACCCGCAGCCTCAGCATCAACCGCGAGAGCCTCCTTTCGGCCGAATCCACGATTCGCGACATCGATCTTGCAGGCGCGGTCGGCGAGACTCTGTTGTCGAGGATACGCCTCCAGGCGGGCATACTCGCCCAGAACATAGCAAACAATCGTACCGGCCTTATAGTCGACCTGCTGGCCTGAGAATCGCTCTTTTCCGACGCGTTATTTCCCGAAAAGAATGCTTTTTGCGACGACCTTGAAGACGAGATAGGTGTCGAGGTAGGGATTGAAAGAGGAGACGAGTTCGGCCTCGGCCGTGTAGATTGTGCTGATCGAGACAGGGGCTATCTTTCGCCCAGCCCGCGCCGCCAGTATCAGGAACGCCGTCTCGGTCTCGTACCGGCCCGGTCCCAGCCCGGGCAGTATCTCGCGCACGACTTCCCGCGAAAACACGCGAAAACCCGACTGCGTATCGGGTATGTACTGCCCGCATGCCTTCGAGATAAAATAACGACTGAGGATGTTGCCCCAGCGGCGGCGCCGTTTTATGTCGGGCCGATCCACCTCGCGCGTGCCGATCACCACCGAGTCGGGCGCCCGGGCATAAGCGTCGAGCAGGCCGGGGATTTCGCGCGGATCGTGCTGGCCGTCTCCGTCGATGGTCAGGATGGCGTCGTATTGCCCATATTCGGGACTCTCGAGCACGTGCCTGAAGGCCGTGATCAGCGCCGCGCCCTTGCCCGCGTTTTGTTCGTGCGTCAGTATGGCGACGCCGGTCTCGGCGAGGTGTTTGGGCGTGTCGTCGGTCGAGCCGTCGTCGACCGCGAGGATCTTATCCACCAGTTTGGCCGTTTGCTCGATCACGGGCACGCACAGGTCGCCCACGTTGTAGCATGGCAGGATGGCGCACGTTTTCATCTGATGATCCCGTGTTCAGGCTGCGACAGACTTCCCGATTCGGACAAAAATACCCCCGTTGGAGAACCCGCAGCGAAGTGTTGACGAACGGATAGTCGACTGCTATAATAGCATACGCTTTGCGGAAAACCAAAGCATCGGGGCGTGGCGCAGATGGTAGCGCGCATCGTTCGGGACGATGAGGTCGCTGGTTCAAGTCCAGTCGCCCCGACCATTTCTTTTATGCTAGTGTCGTGTCAACCGTGTATTGTCGGCCTCAGAGTCCCGCAAATTGTCTAAGGCAAGACGCAGCCACGCAGGAATATTGAGCATATTTCAAGTGGCTGCAACGCAGCATTGGGCGATTTGCGGGACTCCCTTCGGGCGAGTCGAGAAGCGGTCATCTGCCGTGTTGCATTCGCTCGAAATAGCTATGGCTATTCCTGCGCTCATGCGCCTTGCAG
>CBDUSG010000599.1:0-2783 GCA_965369575.1 uncultured bacterium
GCGTACGGGGTCACATCGCACAGGCACACGCCGGAGATCGAGCAGGAACTCTCGCTGCGCGCGGGAACAAGCATCAACGTCGTTTTCACGCCCCACCTGGTTCCGGCCAACAGGGGCATACTGAGCACGATCACCGCGCAAGCGGCTTCCGAGACGCTTGCGGAAAAACTTGTCGAAGTCTACAGGGAGTTCTACAAGGATGCGCCGTTCGTTCGCATCTGCGAGCCGGGCTCGTTTCCTGAAATCAGGTTCGTGCGCGGCAGCAACTTCTGCGACATAGGCCTCGCTTACGAGCGGAGAACGGGCAAGCTCATCCTTATATCGGCGATCGACAACCTTTGCAGGGGAGCCGGCGGACAGGCGGTCCAATGTATGAACATCATGTTCGGTCTGCCGGAACAAACCGGCCTTTTGTTCGGCGGGTTGACCCCATAGGAGAGATGCAGGTGGCGGACTTCACCGAAATACAAGGCGGCGTTGCGGCGCCCGAAGGCTTTTTGGCGGGAGGGCTCCACTGCGGGATCAAGAAAGACGGAGGGCTCGATCTGGCGATCGTCCATTCGGAACGGCCCGCGGCCATAGCCGGAATGTTTTCAAAAAACCTTGTGACGGCGGCCCCCGTCATCTATTCAAAAACAGTTGTGGAAAATGGCCTTGCGAGATCGATAGTGGTCAACAGCGGCAACGCCAATTCCGTCACCGGAGAGCAGGGCATGCTCGACGCCAGGACAATGGCCGGGAAAACGGCTGAATGCCTCGGGGTCGAGCCGAGCGAAGTCGCAGTGGCGTCCACCGGCACGATCGGCGTAAAGCTTCCGATCGGCACGATCGTCTACGGCATAGGAAAGCTCGCGCTGTCGCTCAGCCGGGACGGCGGCGACGATGCCGCCAGGGCGATAATGACAACCGACACTTTCGCCAAGAGCGTCGCCGTGAAGGTTCCGCTGTCCGGAGGCGAAATCGTAATCGGCGGCATGACCAAGGGAGCGGGCATGATTTGCCCGGACATGGCCACGATGCTGGCTTTCGTCACGACCGACGCCAAAGTCGAGCCCGCCTTTCTCTCGCGCGCGCTCGAGACCGCCGTTGAAACGTCGTTCAACTCGATCACGGTCGACGGCGATTGCAGCACCAACGATACGGTGCTCCTTATTGCAAACGGCGCCGCCGACTCCGTCGCAATAGACCGCCTGTCGGAAGACTACCATGCGTTCCGCGCCGGGCTGCGGCACGTATGCGGGAGATTGGCCGAGATGATCGTGCGGGACGGAGAGGGAGCGACCTCGCTGGTTCGAATACACGTCGTCGGTGCGATCGAATGGGCGGATGCCCGCAGGATCGCCAAGGCAATTGGGAATTCGCTCCTCGTGAAAACGGCCATATTCGGCAACGACGCCAACTGGGGACGCATAATCATGGCCGCAGGCAACGCGGGAGTCGAGATAGTTCCGGACGTCATCGACATCCGGATCGGCGACATCATGATGCTCGAGGCCGGCGATCCGCAGGATTTCGACGAGGCCCGCGCCACCGAACTTCTTTCGCAGAAGGAAGTGGACATCACGGTCGACCTGCATATGGGAGCGGAATCGGCCACCGTGCTGGCGTGCGACCTTTCTTACGACTATGTGAAGATAAACGCTTCATACCGCACATGAGTGACTGATGGCGGAGATCGGGAAATGGAAAAATATATAGAGAAAGCCAAGGTCCTGAGCGAGGCCCTTCCCTACTTCCGGCAGTTTTATGGGAAGACCGTCGTCGTCAAGTACGGCGGAAGCGCGATGGAGGACCCTAAAATCCGGGAGACGACCGCCAGCGATATCGTGCTGATGAAATACGTCGGCATGAACCCGGTTGTCGTGCACGGCGGCGGCAAGGCTATCTCGGAGGTCATGGCCAAGATGGGCAAGGAGCCGGCTTTCCATAAGGGGATGCGCATAACGGACGAGGAGACCAAGGACATAGTCGAGATGGTGCTCGTCGGCCGCGTCAATAAAGAGGTTGTCACCCTGATAAGCCGGGCCGGCGGCAATGCCATAGGTATCTCGGGAAAGGACGGCAACCTCATCCAGTCGACCAAGTTCAGCCCCGACGATAGCGAGGACGTCGACATCGGGTTCGTCGGGAAAGTGAGCAGGATCAATCCCGACCCGATCAGGGCGCTCGAGCAGAGCGGCTACATAGCAGTCGTCGCCCCGATCGGATTCGGCGACGACGGCCAAACCTACAACATCAACGCCGATTCCGTTGCGGGCGCAATCGCCGCCGCGCTGAACGCGGAAAAGCTCGTGCTGCTCACGGATACGCCGGGCATTCTGCGAAAGCAGGGCGACGAGTCGTCTCTTATTTCCACGCTCGGGCTCGCCGAGATTAAAAAGCTTATCAAGGAAGGCGTGATCGAGGGCGGGATGATACCGAAGGTCGAGGCGTGCGAATGCGCCCTGAAGGCCGGGGTGCGAAAAACACACATTGTCGACGGCCGAATTCTCCATGCTTTGCTGCTCGAGATTTTCACCGACAAAGGGGTCGGAACGCAAATACTTCCCTAATTCGGCGCCGGCGAGTCGCCGGAGACATGAGATGCTGCGCATCTCTTTCCTGAAGGGCTTTGACGGCTGGTTCCGTCTATGTACGAGTGAACACGCCTGACATCAGTCTGTGAAGAAAAAATTGTTTCATAGCGGGCCATACTGAATCATTTCCAGCGAGAGCCGGTCCCTCGCGACTGCCACATAGCCGACGGAGAGATGCGAAGCATCTCACGGAGGGGTGTGGGGGGC
>CBDUSG010000600.1:0-2782 GCA_965369575.1 uncultured bacterium
AATGCAACACAGCAGATGACCGCTTATCGACTCGCCCGAAGGGACTCTGAGACCGGGCAATATACGGTTGACACGACACCAGCATATCCAGCATTCCATGTCAATAGATAAGATCGTTGGAGTGAATTCTATTGGATGCCAAGTTTCTTGACGACGAGTTCCGCCAGAGTGTAAGGGGTTTCGAGGCTCTCTTCATTGCCGGAAAGATATTCATCGACGAGCTGCCGTATTTCGTCGTTTTCCCACAGGAGCGTCTCTATGCGCATGTTGACGATGTCGCGGATGCGCTTGCGGATGCGTTCTTTGCGCCTTTTGTCCAGCAACCGCGAGGATTCGAGAAACTCTTTGTGCCGACCAACGGCCTCTACCAGTTCCGCGACACCTTCGCCGCGGACGGCCGTGGTCAGCAGCACGGGTATCTCCCAGCCGTCGTCGCCCGGCCGCATCGAAAGCATCGCCTCGATCTCGCTCGCAAGGGTGCCTGCGCCCTCACGGTCGGCCTTGTTGATGACGAAGATGTCGGCTATCTCCATGAGACCGGCCTTCATCGTCTGGATGCCGTCGCCGGATTCGGGCACGAGCACGACAACTGTAGTGTCGGCGGCGGAAACAATATCGAGTTCGGACTGTCCGACCCCGACGGTCTCCATGATGACTATGTCCTTGCCGAACGCATCGAGCACGTCGCCGACTTCTTTCGTGGTGATGGCCAGCCCGCCAATGCTGCCGCGCGTGGCCATGCTGCGGATGAAGACGCCTGGATCGAGCCCTATGTCCGTCATGCGCACCCTGTCGCCCAGGATGGCGCCGCCTGTAAATGGGCTGGTCGGGTCGACGGCAATGATGCCGATCTTTTCGCCGCTCGCACGAAAGGCCTTCGCGACATGCGAGGTGAGTGTGCTCTTGCCGGCGCCGGGTGGGCCGGTGATCCCTATCCGATGGGCGTCGCCGGTGGATGGGAAGATGTTGTGCAGAATCTCCTCGAAGCCTTCCGAGCGATTTTCGACCAGCGTTATGATGCGTGCGAGCGCCAGCCGGTCTCCAGCTTGAAATCTTTCGTAAAGTTCTTCCAGTCCGTTCTTGCTTCTCATGGTTTCAATTCAATCCTTCGGGTCAATCCTTCGAGCCGACGTCGCTGTCGTCGGACGGCGTGCGCCGGAAAGCGCGCCTCAATTCGTTGTGTTCTTTCCTGAACCTGAGGATCGTGGCCAATGCATCGATCGTCGCCAGCGCGATCGCGCACATCAGGAAAAAGAAGAAAGCACTCCAGTAGGCGTAGAAAACTTCTAGAGAAACTTTCGGCCCGAGTCCGTATACGCCGAAGAACGCCATCAAGAGGCATATCCCGATTGCGCCTGCGCCGACCCATCTCAGCACGCGCCGCGGCGTCCAGCGACGCTTTTTGTCAGCCGTGTCGATCAACGTCGCCCTCTCGTGGGGAGCATGACCTTTCGAACGATCGACAAACGACCGCCGCGCGAACCCGGTTCCATTATATTTCCCGCCGTGCCCGATGTCAAATTTGTCGAACGGGCATTTTCATCAATGCCCACGCTCGGGTTCTTGGCAAAATCGCTCCGACCCTTCACCGCGCGGACCGCTCCGTCTAGCGCGGATATTTGATTTCGACCTGGTCTGTCCTGTATTCCTCCGGCAGGAGTTCATTGACGGCGCGCATCACGATCAGGGAGGATTCGTCGAACACTCGCTCGAACCGTTCAGCCTCCGCCGTATATGCACGGAAGCGGCCGTTCTCTATCTGCTCACGGAGCAGCCTGACATTCTCGAGGTTGACCACGTCGTCTATGCGCTCGAATTTTTCCCGGCATTTATCGAGAAGCTCTTTGTAATCTATATGGCGGCCGAAGCGCACCGTTGTCAGGGCGCCGGGAGAACGATAATATTTAAAAATGTTGTACCATTTAATTCCTCTCGGCAGGATATTGTTGGTCCCGGAGATGGCGGTGGGAAGGATAAGCCCTTTGCATTCGAAAGGGAGCTGGATGATGCCGGTCTTTATCGGCTGTATCCTGCCTCGCTGGCTGCGCGTACCCTCAGGATAGCCGAGTATGATTCGCTTTCTCGCAAGCATCTCATGCGTGTAGACGGCGGTGCGCACGAGCGACTGCCTCTTGAGCACATTGACATCATGATGCGGGTCCGCTCCCGAGTCCGTCATGAACTCGATGAAATCGCTCTGGCGCGGCGGGCGACCATTGACCTGCTTGAACCAGCGAGCGTAACACAATTTCACATTGCTGATAGGTATCTGGTTGCCTCTCCTCAGCACCCATCCGAAGAACGGATATTTGTAGTATTTCTCCTTGCACAACGCCGACACGGGAACTCGAATTTGATTGTCTATGGCGATCATGATAAGGAAATGGTCGGCCCAGCTGACGTGGTTGGAAAATGAAAACACGGGCCGGCCGTCGTCGACGGCTTTTTTGAGGTTTTCAACCTTTTCGGCCTCTTGCCGAATCTTCATGCGCATTACAATCTGCTTGACGAACCTGCGCGCAACCACTTCCCAGTGCCACTCCGGCGACGGCTTCATTATCTCTTCCGGGCACGGCTTTATGAGCGCGTCGGTGTTCATGCTTTTTTCTCCGGCCACGCAAAGTTCATCAATCACCCGATTATACTAATATCGCAAATTGCAGTCAACGCTCGCGCCCGATAAACCGTTCGAGGGGCACCCGCCGGACGCCTTGTCTTTTTCTTCTCAGTAATGCTAAGCTAGTGTCGTGTCAACCGTATATCATTGCGTATATTGTTGTTT
>CBDUSG010000601.1:0-2760 GCA_965369575.1 uncultured bacterium
CGCCGAACAATTTCGCCGGGCAAATGAGGGATTCCCTGCCGAGACTGCTATTGCATCTTCTGCCGCTGGGCGCCGCACTGGTCGCGTTTCAGGTTGCCGGAGAGCAAGAGGTTCCGCCCCAAGAGGCCCGGCCTGACGCTTCTGAATGAATCGTCCCTATTGAGTTCCGCCGATCGGCCGTATCGACGCGAGCATCGCGGTGCTGGCCGCGGTATTTTCGCAACCTCTATTCCCAGCCGACCCATTCGACGAAAGAGTCGAAATCGTCCCTGCTCGACTTGAACGAGTTTATGGGGGCCTCGTCGTCAGGATAACCGAGCGCGAGGCTGGTGACGATTCTCTCGGTCTCCGGTATGCCGAGGCACTCCCTGATCTGTTCCGAATACATCAAGGCCATTGCGATCCAGCACGTGCCCAGCCCCCTGGCGCAGGCGGCCAGCAGCAGATTCTGGACCGCTGCGCCCACGGCCACGAGCGTGTTTTCGGCGAGCGATTGGTCCATCGCAACAAATATGGCGACGGGCGCCCCGAAGTAGTGGAAGCTTCCGCGGGCGAAAACATCTATCGGCACATCGTTTTCCTTCAATATTTGCATGACCTCGCGTATCAGCCCGGTCCTGCGCGATGTCATCCGCTCCTGGACCGATTCGTCGCCGCCCTCGCGCTGTGTCTGAAGCTCGCCGCTCGTCGATTGGCCTTCATCGAGGCATTTGAGCAGGACTTCGTCCAACTGCATCTTCCTCTCGCCGCCGACCACGTAGAATTTCCACGGTTGGGTGTTCGAACCGGTCGGCGCCAGAATCGCCGCCTCCAGCAGCTCCTTAATCGTTTCCCTGCTCACATCGTCGGGCTTGTATGCGCGGATGCTCTTTCTTTTCCGTATGGCCTCCAGGATGTCCATCTTGCGTTTCCTTTCGTTACAGGCCGCATTCCCGCCGTCACGGCCGAGCCGCCATTTATTCGGCCGCCGACCGGCTTGAAGCTATCACAGTTGACGAAGCCGGGTCAAATATACGGGAGAGCGCGTGCTTTCGCTTCCGGGATGGAAAAAGATCGAGAGGCGCTGCGTGCGGGATCGAAAAGTCGGCCCGTCAGATCTGCGATCGCGCCAGGCGCCTGAAGTCGAGCATCATTTCGACCATGGACTGGTATCTCTGCGCCGGGTTCTTACGGAGCGCTTTCAGAAGGATCTTGTCCAGATTATGATGAAGCCCGCGCTTTACTTCCGACGGCGGCCTGGGCTTGACGCGTCTGTTTACTATCTCACGAATTACTTCGGTGGCGCCCTTTCCCGTGTACGGGGATTCTCCCGTGAAAAGCTCGTAGCACGTCACCCCGAGTGAATAGATATCGGTGCGCGCATCGACCTTCTTTCGCGTAAGCTGTTCCGGCGCCATGTATCTCTTGGTTCCGCGGAGCTTGTCACGCGAAAGCTGAAAGAGGGAATGCGCCTTGGAAAGGCCGAAATCCGCGATCTTGACCGTGCCGTCCAGCGAAATCAAGATGTTTTCGGGCTTCATGTCGGCGTGGACGATGTCGTGGTGATGGATATACTCCAGCCCTTTGCAGACCGTGAGCGTCAGATCCACGGCCTGAAAAACCGTAAGGTCCTGATCCTTGATGTGCTTGCGCATGTTCCAGCCGTCGACCAGCTCCATTACCAGGAACCCGCGCTTTTTCTTTTCCCCCGGCAACTGTAGCTTCATGAGCTTGAAAAAGCGGATGATATTCGGGTGGCTCAGCTCGAGCGCGATCTTGAATTCGTGGTCCAAATAGTGCGACTTGCGGCGGTCCTCGAGAAAGTCCGGCGGGAGCACCTTTATCGCCACGAGTTTATCCTGCTGCTCGTCGAGTGCTTTATACACGATGCCCATTCCGCCCCTGCCGAGCTCGGCCAGGATGCGAAAATTGGCAATCTTTTTATTTACAAATCCTTCCTCAGCCATTTTTTCCTATATTGTGGTCTTACGGTCGGCAGGAGAAATAATTTCCGTTTATTTTAGCACTATACAAACGAGGGTGTCAATGTATTTTCCGCCGCAGCCGGAGCCGACTGAGCATGTTATTTACCCTGTCGGCGCAGACCGCCGTTACTATACGGAATCGTCTTTTCAAAAGACACAGGCGAGCACGGCCATCCCATTGCTCATCCCCCCATGGATAGCTGGGAGGCTTTTTGCATTACTTCTTGACCGGACAAGTTCATCTCATGTATAATTTTTCCTGGAACGCCGCCAGGCTTGGAGGAGCCGGAAGGCGAAAGCGACTCCAATCGAAGCCCGGAGCAGGGCCTGTAATTTTTCCAGGGCCCTAATTTTATCGGTTGGATGCGGGCAAATCGAGGTTCGGGGCCGTTTGAGTAAGGTTTTTCGAAGCCCAAAGTCAGGTTTTCCCCGATTGAATATAGGATTCGTACGGTGATAGGATATCGTGTTGCGACAGCTGAAGGCGCAGATTGGGCCGCCGGGCAGTTGGCTTTCTATGGGCGTTTTGTACTATCCTTCCAGGGAGACGAACAAGCGGATGGCCTCATATACACCGTGTTCCGATGTATTCGCGCACATTATTTAGATGGCAGGCTGCCGAGATTCAATGGAATAAAGCATTCCGACAATTAGGGGCCGCGGGTTCGGGGCCGAAAATGGCGCTCGAACGCCGGAGACGGCAGTGCATTTTGGACCGTGATGCTAGTGTCGTGTCAGCCGTATATTGTTGTTTTCAGCGAGCCGAGAAGCGGTTAGCGCCTGATCGAACATGAGG
>CBDUSG010000602.1:0-2759 GCA_965369575.1 uncultured bacterium
AACGACCCCGCTCTGCCGCTTTCGCATTGCAGAAAACCGGGCAACGGCCGTGCTCGTGCGTCACGCTCACGCAGGATTCGGGCGCCGTTCGCCTTTCCGCTGATCTTCACGATAATGCTTTCGTCGGCCTTCGGGTATGCGGCGGAAGAGGGCGACGGCGCGCCCCCGGCGCCCCCCCGGGGAGAGGATGCCGCCGCGAGGCGCGACTATGTGGTCTGGCCGCTCGTGTTCGTTGACGAAGCCGCTGATTGGCGGCAGTTCTCCTTTATCCCCTTCTACGTCGAGCGAGAGGCCGCCGACGATTCCGAAAAACGCGTGCAAATCCTTTGGCCGATATTCATGTACCGTCGCTCCGGCAGCGACGTCAGCATTCGTGTCGTCCCCCTTTTCACATACTGGAAAGACGTATACAGCTACATCGACGGAGAAGAATACAGCTCTAATTACATGTTGTTCCCGATCGTATTCGGCAGCGATTCGAGTGAAGATGGGCGATCTTTTGCGGTGTTTCCGCTGGGCGGGAGGCTCAAGAATTTTTTGGGCAGCGACGAGATCGGCTTTTTCCTGTTTCCGCTATATATGGAATACGACCGCGGGGAGCTCCACCAGCGAAACTATTTGTGGCCCGTGCTCTCCTTCTCCGAAGGCGGCGGATACAAGGGCTTCAGGCTTTGGCCGTTTTACGGCTATTTCGAGCGCGCCGGAACATATCGCAAAGAGTTCGTCCTCTGGCCGATCTACAGCCGCCAAAGGTTCGATCTCAACAAGGAGCAGCCCGGCGAGCGGGTGCTGCTGCTTCCGCTCTTCGCCCGGGAAGACAGCAGCAGACGACGCTATCGCGCGGTGGTGTGGCCATTCTTTTCGCACGAGATAAACTATGCCGGAAACTTCGAGGAGCGCTCGATGCCGTGGCCGTTCATAGTTATTGCGAGAGGCGACTTCCATCGGACCCAGTTGTGGCCTCTGTATGGCTTCACGCAGACCGACGACACCAAGACCAGGTTCGTCGCCTGGCCGCTGTGGCGCAGGCGCGTCTCGGACCTCGAAGACGGCTGGGAAATGCGCGAGACGCTGCTCCTGCCCTTCTGGTCGGGCAAGACGGAAATCTCCGAGTCGGAGGGCGTGAGAAGTCACAGGGTCCGAATGTGGCCGTTGTGGAGATTCCGCCGCTCGGAGGATGGCTCCACGCGGCTGAGGATGCTTTCACTGCTATGGTTCGACGACGAGCGCGGATTCGAGCGGCAATATTCACCGCTGTGGACGATATACGAGCGCGAGACCGCTCCCGACGGCGCCGAGCAAGCGAGCGCGCTCTGGGGCCTGTACCGGCGGCGCACGGGCGCAGACGGCCGCTCGGAGGCGCGAATCCCGATTCTGTTCTCGCGCAGAGTAGACGCCGAGCGCGGCATCGAGGAAACCAGGATACTAGGAGGCCTTATCGCCGGCGTGAAGCGGGACGGCATGCGCAGGCTGAGGCTGTTGCATTTTTCAGATTCCGGAAATGAGAAGGAATAGAAAGAGATCGAAAGCGGGAGGCGACGGCCCCCTCGGGGTCCGCGACGAATAGGCATGATTAAGCGCGCGCAGGCGGCGCCGGCTTTCTGATATGATACGGATCATGGAGAGAAGGTCATGAAACGGCTTTTCGAATACATGGGCGCCCGGCTTATCGATTTTTTCGAGACGACCGGTGAGATTCTTCTGCTGTTCACCCAGACGCTGGGATGTTGCCGCAAGGCCCGCGAGAGCCGTGGAGACATTTTCAGACAGATGCTGTTCATGGGCGTCGGCACGCTCCCGATTGCCCTTTTGATGGGATTCTTCGTTGGAATGGTGCTGGCGCTGCAGACGGGTGTGCAGCTCATTCGCTTTAACATTGAGAGCATCATCGGGGCCATCGTCGGCGTCTCCCTGGTCAAGGAACTCGCGCCGGTGCTGACAGGCTATCTGGTCGCCGGACGCATCGGGGCGGCGATCACGGCGGAGATCGGCACGATGACGGTTTCGGAGGAAATCGACGCGCTGCGCGTGATGGGTGTCGACCCGGTCTCGTATCTGTCAATGCCTCGCTTCATCGCCGGTGTCCTCATGGTTCCGATAGTAGTGATTTATGTAAACATGATAGGAATGATAGGCGGCGCGATTATTTCATCGACCTATGCGGGCGTCGGCACGCGGGATTATTTCGACAACCTTTTCGACAATCTGACGATGGGCGATCTGATCAGAGGTCTTATCAAGTCGATGTTTTTCGGAGGCATCGTAGCCGTCGTCGGGTGCTACAAGGGTTTCAAGACAACGGGCGGTGCCGAGGGCGTCGGCCGCTTCACGACCCAGTCGGTCGTGCTCTCTTTCATCCTCATAATTGTCTTCGATTACTTCATCACGAGGATTCTGCTTTTCAGCTTCATCCCGTAGCGGGCCGGATGCGCCTGAATACCGAAAAGGAGGGCTCTGCGTCATGTCAAAGGAAATGAAAGTCGGACTGTTCTTCGTCATCGGCATGGTCATTTTCGCGGTTCTCACGTTCTATGCGGGCGGCTTAGAGGACTGGCTGGGCAACAGGTACTCGCTTTATGCCCACTTCAACAAGGTGGACGGTCTCGACAGGGAAGACATTGTCACTCTCGCCGGCGTCGAAGTGGGAAAAGTGAAGTCGCTCGAGGTCTCCGGCGAACGCGTCAAAGTGCTCCTCCTGATCGACAGCTACGCAGTCGTACGCAAGGGGTCGGTGGCCCGGATCGAGAGCGAGAGCATGC
>CBDUSG010000603.1:0-2756 GCA_965369575.1 uncultured bacterium
GGCCAAGCCCATGGAAGGCTCAGAGGCCAAGCCCATGGAAGGCTCAGAGGCCAAGTAGCCAAAACGCTCCTTTGCATCCTGAAATCCAGAGCGACCGAAATGATGCCGAGCCGGCGGGTGCGTCTCGAAGACGATACCGGTCTTTATCCGTGCTGTGGCCGACAGGACTCCTTCTGATCGGGGTCCACCTTGCCATCGCTCGGATCTCGTCCGATTTTGAATACGGCACAGAGATGCTGCAGAGGCCGATTTTGCTGTTTGTCGGCGTCGAGATGCTCGCCGGCGCTCTTTATATGGTCGCCGCGCTCTGTGCTCGAAAAGCTTCCTGCAGCGGCGCCCTGCTCGCGTGGGCGCTCGTCGTCGGCTTCATCCTGAGAGGCGCGCTGCTTGGCTCCATACCGATTCTGGAAGACGACTACTATCGCTATCTGTGGGACGGCGCCGTCACGGCCTCCGGAACGAATCCCTACAAATATGCGCCGGACCTGTTCATCGAGGAAGGAGATGAGGACGGCCACGCCCCTTCGGAGCTTCATGAACTGGCCGGGCAATCCGACCTGGTGGTGTCGCGCGTAAACCATCCGGATTTGCGCACGATTTATCCGCCGATCGCCCAGGGGGCGTTCACGCTGGCCTATTGGCTCAAGCCTTGGAGCCTCGCGGCGTGGCGATGGGTTCTGCTTTTCTTCGATGCCGCCGCGCTCTGCATTTTGGTGCTTCTGCTGAAAACTCTCGACCTGCCTCCTTTGAGTCTTATTATCTACTGGTGGAATCCAGTGCTGATAAAAGAGACGTTCAACTCGGGTCACATGGACGTGATCGCGCTGCCGTTTGCGCTCGGCGCCGTGCTGCTGGCCGTCCGAAACAGGCGGCTGATGGGAATATTATCGCTGGCGTTGGCAACCGGAGCAAAGCTTTGGCCCGTTGCGCTCGCGCCCGTCTTTCTGCGCCCGCTGACGGCGCATCCACGGCGGCTTGCGGCAGCTTTGTTAATGCTCATCGTATTATGCGCGGCGATGTTTGCTCCCATCTACGCCGGCGGCCTGGACAACGAATCGGGATTCACGGCTTACGGCAAGCGATGGGAAGTCAATGATGCCGCGTATATGCTTTTCCTTTGGGGCTGCAAATATTCCATGAAGGCGCTCGGGTTGCCTTTAGGCGGCGAACAACTCGTCGCGCGCGCCGTGGTCATGCTGCTTCTGGCCGTGTCGATCGCTGCGATTCTCCGCCGTGAGATCAAGGATGGCCTGGACTTCTGCGGGAAATGCCTGTTTGTCATCGCCGCCATCTTCCTGCTCAGTCCGACGCAGTTTCCATGGTATTTCATATGGATGCTTCCATTTCTCGCAGTAATTCCAAAGCCGTCACTGCTGCTGCTGACCGCGCTGTTGCCGCTTTATTACCTGCGATTCCATTTCGCCGCTCGCAGTGCCATCGGAATTTTTGACAACGGTATCGTATGGATCGAGTTCGTGCCCGTCTGGCTGCTCCTGATCTGGGAATGGCGAGCCGGCCGCCGCCCGGAGACGGCTCGCTCGCCGGAGGTCCCTGCCTGACATGAGACACAAGGCAAAAGTGGCCGTCATCATACCCGCTTACAACGAGGCGCCCTCGATCGGCAAAGTCGTCGCGGCGATCCCCGGGTGGGTCGACGACATCATCGTCGTCGATAACGGCTCGACCGATCGCACGGCCGATGCCGCACGCTCGCGGGGCGCACGTGTCGTTTTCGAGGCGGCGCGCGGTTACGGCTCGGCATGCCTGGCGGGGATCGCGGCCCTCGGGGAACCCGACGTCGTAGTCTTTCTGGACGGCGATTTCAGCGACTATCCCGAGGAGATGCCTCTGCTGGTCGATCCAATAGCGCGAGATGAGGCCGACATGGTCATTGGCTCGCGCACCATGGGAACGCGCGAGCCCGGCGCGCTCACGCCGCAGGCGCGCTTCGGCAACTGGCTCTCGTGCATGCTCATACGGTGGTTCTGGAGCGTAAGCTACACCGATCTTGGGCCGTTTCGCGCGATTCGCCATTCCACTCTCGAGCGGCTTGCGATGCGCGATCGCGACTACGGCTGGACCGTCGAGATGCAGATAAAGGCCGCCCGCGACGGCGTCCGCGTTCGCGAGGCCGCGGTCAGCTATCGGCGTCGGATCGGGAAATCCAAAATCTCGGGAACCGTCAGGGGCGTGCTCGGGGCGGGCACGAAAATACTCTCGACGATTTTCCGTGCCGCGCTCGGTTCGCTTCCGGGCGCCGGATCGGATGAGGCGCGCGACCGGCTCATCGTGTTCACACGATATCCCGAACCCGGTCGAACCAAGACGCGGCTCATACCCGCGCTCGGGCCCGAAGGCGCGGCGCGGCTGCAACAAAAGATGGCCGAGCGTGCCATCGCGCGAGCGAAAGAATTTGCGCAGTGCCGCACGGTTTCCGTCGAAGTATGTTACGAGGGCGGCTCCGGACGACTGATGTCGGGATGGCTGGGGCCGACCCTGTCGTTCCGCAAACAGGGCAGGGGAGACGTCGGCGTTCGCATGGCGCGCGCAATCGGCGAGGCGTTTTCAAAGGGCGCCGGACGCGTCGTTCTTGTCGGCACGGATTGCCCCGGCGTCGCGCCCGATCTCTTCAAGAGGGCGTTCGACGCGCTGGATGAGAGCAACGTCGTTCTGGGCCCCGCGAGCGACGGCGGCTACTATCTGATAGGATTCAAAAAGGCGGAGCCGCGCCTTTTTTCCGGCATCGCATGGGGGAC
>CBDUSG010000604.1:0-2748 GCA_965369575.1 uncultured bacterium
CCATATATTGGGCATTGCCCAATATATGGCGTATCTCCGCCACCGTGCGATTCTTGTTGTCGGTGAGCGCGTCCGTCAGGATTGCTACGCCGCCGGGCCCGTAGCCCTCGTAGGTTACTTCCTCGAATGAGACTCCGCCGAGCTCGCCGGTTCCCTTCTTGATCGCGCGATCTATATTGTCGCTGGGCATGTTGGCCGCCTTAGCCGTGCCGACGAGCGTCCTGAGCCGCGGATTGAAGTTTACGTCGCCGCCGCCGTCACGCGCCGCGACCATGATCTCGCGGATCAGTTTCGAGAAGACCTTGCCGCGCTTGGCGTCCTCGCGCGCCTTTACGTGCTTGATCTTGCTCCACTTCGAATGTCCGGACATATAATAGCCCCTTCCGGCGGCGGGATCGCTCGCGAGAAGTTTTTCCGACATGCTTCCACGCGCCGCCGTTACGTACGCAGTGACTTTCCAGGGCGCTTCCTTCCGCTGGAATTATAGCAGAAGCGCAGGCCTTTTTCAACGCGCCCCGCAGGGAGCGGAACAATGAAATCCGGTTGAATCTTCTCGTCAACATCCGAAATCCTGAGGCATGCTTCCAGGTCCTGTCCGAGCCTGTCGGTTGGGTGGCCGAGGACTGTCCGGGCCCGCCTCGTTGCACCGGCTTTCTTGACCGGCCAACATGATTTTGTTATGCTTCGGCTGTACATATATCGCGGAAGGAACGGTAAGGATGTGTGAATCAAACGCGTACATCGTGCAGGACGGCGAGGAGCGGATGCTTCTCGAAGACGTGGATATCGTGCGTCCGGAGGGCGATTCCGTGGTTTTGCGCAGTGTCTTCGGCGAACAGAGGACCGTCAGCGCGCGAATCAAGGAAATCCGCCTGATGGACCACAAGATAATCCTCGAAGAACGTTGAATGCGCAGGCGGACCGCGATAACGAAGAGCCGGGAGAAGAATTCGGCGCTTCTCTTAAGCTGACCGTGCGGGTCGGCGCCCCCATTTTAGGTTCGCCCGCGCGGGACGTGGAACAGGCCTGCTCTATGCATATCTCCGAAGGATTCCTCTCGCCGCCCGTTCTTGCCTCAGGCGGCGCGGCGGCCGCGGCGGGCGTGGCTTACGCCCTGAAGAAAATGGATTATGACCGCGTGCCGCAGGTGGCGATCGTCTCGTGCGCGTTTTTTGTCGCGGGGCTGATTCAGGTTCGCGTCGGCCCGGCGAGCGTGCATCTGTCTCTCGAGGGGCTGACCGGCGTTTTGCTGGGATGGGCGGCGTTTCCGGCGATACTCGTTGCGCTTTTCCTGCAGGCCATCATATTTCAGTTCGGCGGGCTGACGACGCTCGGCGTGAATACGTTGAACATGGCGCTGCCGGCTGTATTATGCTATCTATTATTGGGACGGCTCGTGCGCAGTTCGAGCGCCGCCGTTTCGGGAGCGGCCGCGTTTGTCTGCGGCGCCGCCGCGGTGGCGCTGAGCGGGCTGATGATTGCTTTTTCTCTCCTTTTTTCCAAAGAGGAATTCATGGCCGTAGCGAAGCTGACGTTGGCGGCGCACCTGCCCGTTATGCTGATCGAGGGATTGATGACGGTTTTCCTGGTTCGATTCATCAGGAAAGTCAGGCCCGAAATTCTGGAGGTCTCGCATGCCAGGGCGAAAGACAGCGGCGACTAGCATACGGTATGCGGCGGCAATGCTTGCGCTGGCCGTGCCGGTGGTGATGGCAGCATGCCCGAAAACCGCATTGGCGCACAATGTCCGCGTCTTCGCCCATGTGGAGGGCGATTCCGTGACGGCCGAATGCAGTTTCCACGACGGCAAGCCGTGCCGCGATTCCCTCGTTGAGGTGTTTGACGGGCAAGGAACGAAACTTCTCGACGGCAGGACCGACGCCGAGGGGCGCTTTGTGTTCAGGGCTCCGGCGAGGGCGGATATGCTTATACGATTGAGCGACTCGATGGGGCACATGGGCGAGTACAAAGTTCATGCGGCGGATCTGCCCGAGAGCCTGTCCGGGAGCGTGTCCGCCGCTCAGCCCGGCTCCTCGGCCGAGCCGCCCGGCCACGGCGAGCACTCGCACAGGCACGGGGCCTTATCCGAGGCCGAAATAGAGGAGGCGGTCGAGAAGGCCGTTTCCTGGCAACTGGCGCCGATCCGGAGGGCAATCGAGGAATCCCGCCGCGAAAGGCGGTTTCTGGATGTCGTCGGGGGGATCGGCTATATCGTGGGACTGATGGGGCTGTTTCTCTATTTCCGTGGCAGGCGTCGGCAAGATTAGGGCCGGGTTAAACTTGGAATCACGTATGAAGAGCGCATGGTTTATGACTCACAGAATCAGAGAGGCCATGAAGGGAGAAAATGGGGTCTGTCCCTATTTTCCCCACGTCTCTGTAGAATCTCATTATGGCAATGAGTCGGTGAACGATATTCACAGCTAAAATACCATTGGGATATTAAGCAACGCGCCGGAGGTGAATATGCCGCTCAGAATTGACGCCCCTGTAGAGCA
The DNA here is from genome assembly GCA_965369575.1 of uncultured bacterium. Classification (GTDB taxonomy): domain Bacteria; phylum Abyssobacteria; class SURF-5; order SURF-5; family SURF-5; genus CBDUSG01. The sequence goes on from CBDUSG010000604.1 coordinate 2,499, forward strand.
CCCCGACTATGATTTCTTGGGGCACAGAGACCACGCAGAAAATCTGGTTGCAATATTGCTTGAAGCTATCGAAGCTGATGACAGTGAAGGGCTGAGCATTGCAGTCCTTGGTGACTGGGGGAGCGGCAAATCAACATTTATGAATCTAATGAAATGCTCTCTTAAAGATAAAGGTCATTCTCCATCTAATTTTGTCGATTTCGACGCTTGGAAACACGAGCAAGCTGAAAATATCATAACACCTCTTGTG
>CBDUSG010000605.1:0-2733 GCA_965369575.1 uncultured bacterium
ACTCATGATGTCCGGCAAGAGCAAGAAATCACCGTATCTGAATCAATCGGTCTCAGGCCGGTTCGACTCGAAGGCCGCGGCCGCCGTCGCGGACAAGCTGGCGCAGAAGCTATCCGGCAAATCGGTCAAGGGCGCCGTGCTCGACTTCTCCGAGGCGACCCGCATAACGGCCGGCGGCATCGCGGCGCTCAAGGCGCTGGGCGAGCAGATGCGCTCGGACGGCAAGGAACTGATCGTCACCTCGATGCGCACCGAGCTTTACAAGGCGCTCAAAGTCGCGGGCATCTCCGACGCGGTGTCGTTCGCTCACAGGAGCACGTCTTCGCTTTACTCATGAGCCTGCGGCAGGCATGACCGACGCCCTGCCGCAAAGCATCCAAAGCACGCATCGTCTGCATTCAATAACCGATCTACGATCACCCCGCGATGCGCCCCCACTGGAAAATCCCCATCAACAGCATCGCGGCGGCCATTGAGAGACCGAAAAAGAGATCGCCGCCCGTAATCCTGAACTCGCCCACGGCGTGAAATTTTCCCTTAAAGCCCCGGCACAACATGGCGGCGTAAACCGCCTCGGCCTTCTCGTAGCTGCCGACGAGGAGCATCCCTATCATGTTGGCGTATGAGCGATAGGTGCGCAGGTCGGTTCGCGGCCGGAAGCAGCGCAGCTTCATCGCAGTGCTGAGCCGCTGGTACTCCAGCCATATCTCGCCAAGATATCGCATCATGAAAAGCAGTATATGAACCAGCTTGTCGGGAACGCGCAGGCTGCTGAGCGCGCGTCCGATGTCGGCCAGGCTCGAGGTCGCCAAAAGCGCTATGCACGCGAGGATGATCGCATTCGATTTGACCGTGATAAGCAGCGCCTGCGCCGCTCCCTCGGCCGTGGCGGCAAGCGGCCCCACGCGAAAAACAGGCGCCCCCGGAAAGCTGAAAGGCAGCACGAGCCACAGGAGCAGAACGAACCCGTTCACCACCGCGAGCCGATATGCGAGAGCCCGGGCAGAGAGCCTCGCCGCGGCAACGAGCGCCGCCGCCAGCGTCATCGCAAGGGCCAGCGGCAAAGCTTTATCCGCCGTGGCGGTCAGCACCGAGAAGACAAAGGCGCAAAGCGTCTTGACCCTCGGGTCGAGGCGATGAATGAAAGAGTTCCCGTCCGCGAACGTTTCGTCAAACATATCGATTTACCGTCAATCGCAGGCTTTCAGAGAGACCGCCCCTAGTTTCCAGTTAAGTGAACTTATTGGGGTCAGACCCCAAATAGTTCTGCTGTGTTACATCAAGTTTCAGAGCCGCTCGCAACACACACTCCTTGAACTCAGCCGGCTCATACGGGAAACGCTTCTGAGTCCGCTTTCCCTTGTGGACCTGTTTCGCCTCACAGCCGAACAGCTTCCCACGGCGCGCTCTCCCGATCCACAATTGGAGCTTTTTGCATAAACTCACGCCAACAAGCAATTACCTTGCCGGACACTACTGGGGTCTGTCCCTAATAAATTAACCTGCTTGAAAAAGGGGGTCTGTCCCTAATAAATTCTAATAAATTCTAATAAATTTTGTCACCTTGTTCTGCCAGTTGTATTCATATGTCGTCAATTATTCAAGATTAAAGATTTGACCCCTTTCTTCTATGGGCTCTGTCCCCATATTTCCCTTTTTATGTCCTAAACATGATAAAGAGTAAAGCGATAACCGCTGCCGACTGCAGGAAAATTAAGACCCAAAGCAGAATAGAAACTGGTATTACGGTTCTGAACAATAAGTAGAACAGTATGGGGAGTAAGCAAATGGAAAATGCAACTACAGCTCGCCAACTTGTTTCGAAAGGGAGAAGCAAGTTTATGACTGCTAACAGGCATCCAAAGGAAACAAGTATGGCAAATGTCTTCCATAATTCAGACTCGGGCTGTATCGTATCCGAAACTGTCTCTGGCCAAAGGCACAGGACAGTAAAGATCACAGCCAATGCGAGCAAAATCCCACAATATATTCCCCGTCTCATGTTAGGTGACAATTGGGGACTGAGTGATTCATTCCTCACGAATCTTCGATATCCGAAAAAAGCAAACATAACAAAGAAAACCAGGAAAGGAAGACACCCTCTAATATCCACTTTTCCCTCCGTATGGAAAAATAGGGACAGACCCCATTTTCTTCCCACGCGAACTGTGTGACATTGCTCTCGGCGTCGGTGCTCTTTGTCACCCTGTTCTGCCAGTTGTATTTATATGTCGTCAATTATTCAAGATTAAAGATTTGACCCCTTTCTTCCCCCGGGGGCGAATGGCGCATACCGCCCTCGGGAATGATCTTTTCGAAGGCGGAGTTGTCGTCGGAAGTCTCTCGATAATGAAGCCGCCACTGTCAGCGTCAGAACGATTCATCCCTGTTTAATATTGGCTCCGTCCCCATGTTTTCTGTCCCTATGTTATTCCCCTGCCATGTTTTCCTCACGTCTCTTCTCTTCCAACTGCTCTTTAAATGCCTCTGCAAGCGTTGAGGCGTGCCGCCCAAAGTCTACTTCCGGATATCGTTCCATGAGATTTTCGGCCAATGGAATTGCATCATTCTGTCTGCCAGCCGCCCCTAAGCTTTGGATGGCCTTCAGAAGCAACATTGCTTGTGCCTCATTGATTCCAGGATTGTGCGGAATAGAAAACCATTCCTTGTATAAGGCGCGGTTAAGCATGATTGCATCCGATTCATCCTGTGTCCAATCTTCAATGCGTCCAT
>CBDUSG010000606.1:0-2725 GCA_965369575.1 uncultured bacterium
CCAGTCCCCTGCTTCCTGTACGGTCCCGACGAGTTTGCGCTCGTACATCGCGCGAGCCAGATGCAGCCGCCCGAGGCTTCCGTAGCCCGCCACCCTCCTGACGGTCTTCATATGGATATCGAGACCCTGCTCATTCAGCTTGGCGATCATGTCACGCATCCGGTCGAAACGGTGGTGACGGAAATCCTGCAGCCTCTCCCTGAGCGTGCGGTCGTTGTGGTCTATGAGATAGCCGAGAAGATGGATTTCCTTCCCGTTGAAATTGCACGTCAGCTCGACGGCGGGCACGATCTCGATCCCATGCGAGTGGCCGCACCATATTGCCTCGTTCACGCCCCCCACTTCGTCGTGGTCGGCGATTCCTATTGCGGCAAAGCCGAGTTTCTTGGCATGCAGCACGACCTCCTTCGGCGAGAACGAGCCGTCGGAGTAGTTTGTATGTACGTGCAGGTCGACACAGCGTTCCATTTATTCCTCACCATCTTCGTTTTCTCGCGCTCCGGCCGGCGCGGCGGACTGCTCGACTTTTTCCTTGATCTTGTCGAGCACGCCGTTGATGAATCCGCCCGAATCCTCGGTTCCGAAGGTCTTGGCCAACTCGACGGCCTCGTTGATGGTCACTTTGTGCGGGATGTCGGGCATGTACAGCAGCTCGCTGGTGGCGCAACGCAGTATGGCCCTGTCGACGGCAGCCAGCCTTTCCATGCTCCAATGCTCGACTGTCGAGCGAATGAGCTTGTCGATGACCTCGATGTTGACGCACGTGTTCGTAACGAGTCTGTCCGCAAACTCGCGCACCTTCGGGCCCGCCCTGCTCCCGCTCCAGAACTCGTCGCGGATAGTCTCGATGTCATCCCCGCGGAAGTCGAGCTGAAACAGCATTTGCAGCGCTTTTTTGCGCGCCTTGCGTCTTGAACCCACTCGCAGGCTCCTCAGATTTGCTCGAAAAGGTTTGCCATCTCGATGGCCGACATCGCGGCCTCAAAGCCCTTGTTCCCGGCTTTCGTGCCCGCGCGCTCGATCGCCTGCTCGAGCGTGTCGGGCGTGATGACTCCGTAGACGACGGGTATGCCCGTTTTGAGACCGACCTGCGCGATACCCTTTGTCACCTCGGCCGAGATGTACTCGAAGTGAGGAGTCGCACCGCGGATGACCGCGCCAACGCAGATGACGGCGTCGTATTTTTTCTTTCCCTCGGTCATGCGCAGGGCGGCGTATGGGATTTCGAACGCGCCGGGAACCCATACGATCTCGATCTCTTCATCTTTTGCGCCGTGACGCCTGAGCGCGTCGAGGGCGCCCTCGAGCAGCTTATTGGTTATGAACTCGTTGAAGCGCGAGGCGACAATGCCGAATTTCTTGCCCTTTGCGATTAACTGGCCCTCGTAGACCTTTGGCATTTTCCAGTCTCCTTTCCGCTTTCAGCCAATCCCGATCGGTTGTCGGAATCTCTCTGCATTCAATGGCTCAAAAGGTGTCCCAGTTTCGTTCGTTTCGTCGCAAGGTAGTTTGCGTTTTCGGGATGCGGCTCAATCTCGATCGGAACCCTTTCGACGACCGATAGGTTGTATCCCTCGAGCCCGACTATCTTGCGGGGATTGTTCGTCATCAGTTTTATCTCAGACAGCCCGAGGTCGGCGAGTATCTGTGCGCCGATGCCGTAATCGCGCAGGTCGGGCTTGAAGCCCAGCTTTTCATTGGCCTCGACCGTGTCGAGCCCCTCATCCTGAAGCGCATAGGCTTTCAGTTTGTTGTGGAGTCCGATGCCGCGACCCTCCTGGCGCATATACAGCAGTACGCCCATCCCTTCTTCGTCGATCATCTGGAGCGCCCTGTGGAGCTGCGAGCCACAGTCGCACCTCATCGAGCCGAAGACGTCTCCGGTCAGGCATTCCGAGTGCACGCGGACAAGCACGCCCTCGCGGCCCGCGACGTCGCCTTTCACGAACGCCAGGTGGTGCCAGTTGTCGACCGAAGTCTCGTACACGTGCAGCAGGAACTCGCCGTATTGCGTTGGAATGCGCGTCGTCACCGTCTTTTCGACCAGCCGCTCGGTCAATCGGCGGTATTTAATCAGGTCTTCGATCGAGCACATCTTTATGCCGTGTTCCTTCGAGAATTCGGCAAGATCCGACACGCGCGCCATCGTGCCGTCGTCCTTCATTACCTCGCAAATGACGCCGGCGGGCGTGAGCCCGGCCAGGCGAGCGAGATCGACCGAACCCTCGGTCTGGCCCGTTCTCACCAGTACGCCGCCGTTTCGCGCACGCAGCGGGAAGATGTGTCCCGGCTTGGCGAGGTCCTCGGCGGTCGTCTCCGGATCGACCGCGGTCAGGACGGTCGTCGCCCTGTCGGCCGCGGAAATTCCGGTCGTAACGTTTTTCCTGGCCTCGATCGAAACGGTAAACGCCGTCTCGAACGCCGACGTGTTTTCCGTCACCATCAGAGGCAGCTTGAGCTCGTCGCATCTCTGCTCCGTGAGCGCCAGACAGATCAGCCCGCGCCCGTGTTTCGCCATGAAGTTGATGGCCTCGGGCGTCACTTTCTCGGCGGCGATCATCAGGTCGCCCTCGTTTTCGCGGTCTTCGTTATCGACGATGATGATCAGGCGGCCCTTTCTCACATCGTCGATGATCTCGGGGATGGGACTGAACATTTGGAACCTCCTTGCTGGTGTCGTGTCAACCGTATATTGTCGGTCTCAGAGTCCCGCAAGTTGTCCAAG
>CBDUSG010000607.1:0-2721 GCA_965369575.1 uncultured bacterium
CATGAGCGCGAAAGTGCGCAAGAGCGGACAGGCCGTCGTGTGCTTTTTCGGCGACAACGCGACCAGCGAAGGCATGTTCCACGAGAGCATCAATCTGGCCTCGGTGTGGGATTTGCCCGTGGTATTCGTCTGCGAGAACAATCTATACGGCCAGTTCACGCCGTATGAGAAGCACTCGAAGGTGCCGGACATTGCCGAGAAGGCGAAGGCATACGGCATCCCGGGCGTGATCGTCGACGGCAACGACGTCGTCGCGGTCAGGGAACGAACCGCCGAGGCGATTGAGAGAGCGCGCGCAGGCGAGGGCCCAACCCTCATCGAGTGCAAGACCTATCGCTGGCACGGCCATTACGAGGGCGACGTGTATCCATACCGGGACGAGGAAGAGGTCGAGCGGTGGAAAGAGAAATGTCCGATTTCCACTTTCCGCGCAAAACTCATCGGCGAGGGCATCGCGACAAAGGAAGAACTCGATGCGGTCGACGAATCGGTCGATGAGGCCGTCAAGGAAGCCATCGACTTCGCCGATGAGAGCCCCGATCCCGATCCCGCCACCGTCGGGGATAATGTGCTGAGTATCGAGACAATGGTGGAAATCCGGCCCGACGAGGACGAGCCCGACGAAAACTCGCTGGCGCTGACGATCCAGCAGACTCTTCGCGAGGAGATGCAGCGCGACCCGAACGTCGTGATCCTGGGCGAGGACGTCACTTTTGGAATCTTCGGCGTGACTGCGGGCCTGGTGCAGGAATTCGGCGAGGAACGCGTGCTCGATACGCCGATCAGTGAGAATATCATCGCGGGCGCCGCCGTCGGCGCCGCGATGACCGGCCTGAGGCCCGTGGCCGAGATCGAGTTCGGCGATTTCATCACGTGCTGTATGGACCCGATCGTGAATCAGGCTGCGAAACTGCCGTTTATGACCGGCGGACAGGTGAAAGTGCCGCTTGTCATCCGCACAAACGTCGGTGCGGGCTTTTCGGCGGCCGCTCAGCACTCGCAGAGCCTCGAGGCGCTGCTGATGCACGTGCCCGGGCTCATTATCGCCGTGCCATCGACCCCGCGCGACGCCAAGGGGCTGCTGACGACCGCGATCCGCTCGGACAATCCCGTCTTGTTCTTCGAGAGCAAGGCGATGTATTTCAATTCCGGCAAGGTTCCCAAGGGCGAATTCACGATCCCCTTCGGCAAGGCCGAAATCAAGCGCCCGGGCACGGACGTGACGGTCGTCGCCGTCGCCGCGATGGTGATGAAGACGCTCAGCGTCGCCGAAAGGCTCGCGAAAGACGGCATTTCGGTCGAGGTCGTCGACCCGCGCACGCTCGCTCCGCTGGATAAGGAAACGATCCTCGAGTCGGTCAAAAAGACGGGACGCCTGGTCATAGCGGAAGAAGGGTGCCTGACGGGCGGTTTTGGGGCCGAAGTGGCGGCGATCGCGGCGAAAGAAGCGTTCGATTACCTCGATGCGCCCATCGAGAGGGTCGCCACGCCCGACACGCCGATTCCATTCGCGCCGGTGCTCGAGCAGACAGTTATTCCGGATGAAGACAAGCTCGAAGAGGCCATCCGCGGCGTTATGGGGCGATGATGTGGTCACGAAAATAGTGATGCCCAAGCTGGGACTCACGATGAAAGCCGGTCTCGTGCTCCTCTGGCACAAAGAGGAGGGCGAAACCGTCGAAGAGGGCGAGGAATTGCTCGAAATAGAGTCCGACAAGGTGACCACACTCATCGAATCGCCGGCCTCAGGCGTTTTACGCAAAATCATCGCAATCGAGGACGAAGTTATCCCCTGCGGCGTGCCAATCGGCGTGATAGCCGAGCCCGACGAGGAAATTCCCGATCTCGACGCCATTATCGCCCAGACGAGGGCCGTCGCGCTCACTCGCGACGAATACATGGACAGACAGGCGCTGCAGGAGGCCGTGCCGGAGCCGCCGGCGGAAGAAAAATCGGCCGCCGAGGTCAAGGCTTCTCCGGCCGCCAAAAGGCTGGCAAAAGAGAGCGGAATCGACCTTTCGGCCGTCAAAGGCAGCGGTCCCGAGGGCAGAATCGTGCGCGAGGACGTGATCGCGGCTGCGGAAACGGGAGCAGGCGCATCGAAATCCGCGTTCGAGGGGAGGCCGGGCGAAAGCGTCCCGATGGGCAAAATTCGGCGTTCGATAGCCGAAAACATGGCCCGCAGCGCGCATTCGGTAGCCCGCGTTGTGCATTTTGCGGAGGTCGACATGAGCAAGGCAGTCGATTACCGCGAGTCCTCAAAACGATCGTTCAAAGAGGCCGAGGGCGCGGACCTCTCATTCAACGCAATACTGATAAAGGCTGCCGCGCTCGCCATGCGTGAATTCCCCGCGCTCAACGTCTCGCTCGACGGAAACATGATCCGGAAACACAGTGATATCAATATCGGGCTGGCCGTCGCGCTCGATGAGGGGCTGATCACCGTCTCGGTCAAGGACGCCGATAAGAAGGATTTGCCGGCGATTGCGCGCGATTCGGCCTCGCTCATCGAGAAAGCGCGGGCGGGAAACTGCGCGGTCGACGACGTCACCGGAAGCAGCATAACTATTTCAAGTCTGGGGACTTACGATATCGACAGCTTCACGCCGATAATCAATCTTCCCGAGGCGGCGATCATCGGAGTCGGCTCGATTGCCAAAAAGCCGGTCGTCAGGGACGACAAGATCGAAATTGCTCCGATCATGAAGCTGTCGCTCTCGT
>CBDUSG010000608.1:0-2718 GCA_965369575.1 uncultured bacterium
CCTGAATTTGTCTGCGGCCACCCGGTAACTGCGCACGGTGCCTACCTGCTGGATCTCCAGGTCGAGCCGTATGCCTTTTCCGACCTCGAGAGCGCGGCGGACCTCATGGGCAATTTTGATTACCTGATAGTTGTCCGAAAGAACATTGAATATCTGGTTGTGTATCTTATGCCTCGGCGCTTCCAGGCAGGCGATGTATGCGTCCGCGGCATCCTCGATATGAAGCATGGGACGCCACATCCGCCCCCCTGCATGAATGATCAGGTGGCGATGCTGGAAGGCGTCTTTCGTAAACGTGTTTACGACCAGATCATAACGACTGCGGGGAGATGGGCCAAACACGGTTCCGTTCCTGAGAAACACCGGGCTGAAATTGTCGTCGGCAAGCTTCGAAAGGCCCTTCTCCGCGTTGCGCTTCGAGTAGGAATAGGGCGCCTGAGGACTGGTGGGATGTCCCTCGTCGCGAAACGCATCGTCGGGCTGCAGCGTGTAGTAGATTGAGCACGATGAGGCGAAAAGAAAAAGGTCGACCCTGGACTCCTTCGCCTTTTCGGCCACCCGCAGAGTGCCCTCCGTATTGATCTCTTCATTGGCCTTTGGGTCGAATTCCGCGGTTGGATCGTTCGAGATTCCGGCCAGGTGAATGACGGAGTCGATCCCTTCAAACCACCCGCTCTCGGGATTCCGAATATCTCCGGCGACGAGCTCGATTCTATCCTTGACAGGATCGAGCCCCTGGCTCCCGAAGATGAGTTTGTCCACGACACGCACTCTGTAGTTTCTCTCTAGAAGCTCCGACACAAGAACACAACCGACATAGCCGGCCCCACCCGTGACTAGAACTGATCGAGACATCGGGTTATTCCCTTTCATGTCAAGGCGTCAATGCTCAACGTCAGGTTATTATGCCGCATAAAACTCCAGACTCCTGTCTGGAGATGTAGCGGCCGCCCGAAGGGCACAAGCGTTTCTTGCTTGTAGCCCTAAGATGCCCCCGTCTCCTGTCGGGGGAATTTCACTCGGAACATTTTTGGCAAGAACTGGCATTACTGGGGCACGGCGCCAGAATTTCAGCGCCACCCGATATGATTATAATGCCTGCGAAATCGCCGAATCAATATTTTACTCTACCGGAGCACTAAATACCAATCTAAGCCTGACCACAGAATTCCGGAGAAACTCTTTCCAGGACCAGAGCGTCAAGAACTCTCTGTGAGATGCTCCGCTCATTTGGTTAAGGGACACGGGTCAAAAGAACGGCGCGAGATCAGCCTGCTCGGGAGGGATATTCTATTCCTGCCAGGCCGAGATCAGCTTGTAGCTTCTCATCGTGGGATCGTAAATAGTTATCCGGTACGAGTCGGTACGAAGGGCCACCTCGATGGTGGAGGCGATTTCCCCCGTCTGCGGGACGGCGCCCTGCAGCCGATGCCGGCCGGCTTTTCGCTTGTCGTCCAGCGATATCTCGGACGGCTGACGCTCAACACCTGAAGGAACAACCTACCTCGACGGGGATATTGGAACCAAGTCTATCTCTAGCTTATTCAGCAGGTTAGAGATCATCCATTCCCCAAAATCAACTAAGGCGCGCCATGAGGGATTCGAACCCCCGACACCAGGCTCCGGAGGCCTGTGCTCTATCCAGCTGAGCTAATGGCGCGTGATATCCGTTGATATTCTACATAAGGCTTGTCTATGTGTCAACAACTGGGTTTTCAGCGGATCTGCGACAGGCGCACATAGGCGGATGGCTTGACTTTGAACCGGTGCCGGGATAAGATTCCGCCGGATGTCTTCTCGCAATGGGAAGACAGAAAACGGCGCCAACAAAGGGATTCCTCGAACATACGGCATGATCTATCTGCTTGACCTCTTCGGCGTCGCGGTGTTTGCGGTAACGGGATCCCTCGCCGCCGGCAAGAAACACTTGGACCTGTTCGGAGTCGTCGTCGTTGCGCTGGCGACGGCGCTGGGGGGAGGCACGCTCCGCGATGTGACGCTGGGCGCGCATCCCGTTTTCTGGATTTCCGATCCCATATATATTCTTGTCGCCGTCTCCGCTTCCATTCTAACGTTCACCATGGCTCGCTTTCGCGATCATCCAAAGGGAATGCTGCAGGTGGCCGACGCTTTCGGACTGGCCATCTTCACGGTGATCGGCGCGCAAAAGGCGCTCTACATCGGTGTCGCTCCGATTATCGCCGTCATCATGGGGATCATGACCGGCGTGGCGGGCGGCATGATACGCGACATCCTGTCGGGCGAAATCCCCCTCATCCTGAGGCGGGAAATCTATGCGACGGCTTCCCTGATCGGCGCTGTCGTGTTTGTGGGTCTCAGCCGTTTTTCGTCAATCGAAAGCTTCAATATCTGCCTGGCGGCAGTTGTGATTCTGACCCTGCGGCTCGCCGCATTGAGATGGCAACTGTCGCTGCCGGTGTTTCCGCCGGGCCGGTCGAAAGACCCAGATGCATGACGCGGGATAGATAGGGCCTGCAGGCGGCAGACCGAGGAGGACGGCGTGACGCATATGCGTTGCATACTCATTCTTCTGATTCCGGCAATCTCGAGCATCGCTATTTTCGCGGGCTGCGGGCCGGGAGAAGTCTCTCAGAAAACGGAAGAGGCAAGCCGTCATCTGATCCAGCAATCCTCGCTCCCCGACCTTTCCACGCCGGAAAAGACGCTCCGCACGTTCTGGTGGGCGATAAGAAACGG
>CBDUSG010000609.1:0-2695 GCA_965369575.1 uncultured bacterium
GAATATTTTTCTTTCTTTTCTGCGGGTGCAGTATCGTCTTTCAACGTCCTCCGGTCGTATTTCTCTTTGAGTTCCTCGTATTTTCGCAGCGATTCCAGAGAAACGGACGGCTTTGTAGCCTTGATTTGCGCCTCGAGAGCGTCCATGGCTATCTTTGTCGTGTGCCCTTTCTCCAGGCTTTCCCTCATGGATTGTTCGGCGACTTTCGAGCAGACGTCCGCGATGTCGGCTCCGGAAAGCCTTTCCGTCGTCTTGGCCAACTTCTGAAAATCGAGCGCTCCCGCCAGCGGTTTTTTCCTGAGATGAATTCGGAAAATGGTCTCGCGTCCCTTCTCGTCGGGGAGGGGAATATAAATGAGCTTGTCAAACCGACCCGGGCGCAGAGCTGCAGGATCTATTGAGTCGGGCTCGTTTGTGGCGCCAACCACCAGCACGCCACCCTTTGATCCGACGCCGTCCATTTCGGTAAGGAAAAGCGTTAGTATTCCTTTGCCGGGGGAATCGCCCATCGTGCCGCCCTCGCGAGTGTCCAGAATAGCGTCGATTTCGTCGAAGAAAATGATAGAGGGGGCATTGTCGCGGCCCTTCTCAAAAATAGCGCTGAGGTTCTGTTCGGTTTCTCCATACCATTTCGACCGGAAGTCGGAGCTTTTGATCGAGAAAAACGAGACCCCGGATTCTTTGGCGAGCACTTTGGCGAACATTGTCTTTCCGCAGCCCGGGGGGCCGTAAAAGAGGATTCCTCTACCACCTCTTAAGCCGAACCGCCTGTTGAACCGCGAATAGCCGCTCTTGAATTGATATTGAGTGGCCATTTGGATTTCTTTCTTCACCGTATCCAGTCCGCCAATTGAATTCCAGCCTATATCTTCCTCTTCCGCGCCGACTTCCGCCTCGTAAAAGTGCGCGGTGTAGAACGCGATCGGAGAAATCAGAATCAAGGAGAGAAAGAGACCTTTAATCGCCGCCCATGATGAGAAATAATTGCTGTAGGGCATGTTTTCGATTATTACAGCCTGCAGCACGAGAATGGCCGCCGCGGCTCCGAGCGCACGAGCGAGATCGCGGGGGCGGCGTCTCCCGCTCAGTCTGGCGGCCATATATCCCGCTAACCCCCAGGCGGCCACTTGAATGATAGCCGTCGGCGGCATTAGCAGGGCGGGAAAAACGGAGGACGTGAAGTTCATAAGCGAATCAATCAGCTCAGAAGAAAACAGCGATCCAAACCACCTGGGCACGAGAAACGCGACCACGCTCACAGCCTCTGCGGGTCGAAGTGGAAAGGGGACGCCGGTGTGGTTGATGGACAATGGTCCCATCTGATGGATATTCTCCGCCAGCAGACATCCCAACCCGACGATGGCGGCCGTAAATCCAAGGGCTCTGGCGGGGCGGGCGCCCAATAGGAGAGCGGCTCCGAGGGGAATGGCATACGCGACATTAGCGTTCACAAGGATCGGAACGAGCAAAATGATCATCAGCTTGCCGGGATTCTCTGCCCAATAAAGGCGCAGAAGTATCACTACAGTGGCGACGTAGAGGTACCCCATCAGGGGATTGTAAAAGGCTATCGGGAAAAACATCACAACGAGCGCGACGGCGATCCCGGCTTTCGGCCTGAGGGCAGCCAGTCCAGCCGTCACGAGGCAGAGGATGGTGGCCAGGAGTGAAGGGAAAACCGGAAATGCGTCGAAACATTGAACGAGTACTGCGACTATCGTCAGGACGCAAAACGCTCGCATCAGAATCTTCTCTTTGCCCTGGATTCTCGTCTTCAGCTTGTCGCGCCACCAGTACAATTCACGAAGCCTATCCTCTCGTTCGTCTGCTTTGGACCTTTTGGCTGTCCCAGCGGCCGCCTCGGCCTCGGTCCTGTCATGGGCATCTTTGGCTTGGACTTCCTCGCTGAGCAGTTTGAACCGTTTCATGACCCGCGGATCATCGCCCCCGAGCTGGGTATATTTTCGGTAATGGGCAAGGGCTCGTGATGGATCTCTGAGATAGAATTCGAATACGAGCCCAAGGTTCATGTGAGCCTTCAGGTTGGCGGGGTCCAGGGACAGAACCTTCTTATATTCCTTTTTGGCGGGAACGAACTGACGCTGTTTGATGCAGGTTTTTGCCAGAAGCAGATGGTATGCAATCCTTTCAGGGGCCAGTTGAGCGGCTCTGCTCAGAGCCTTGGTCGCTCCGACCAACTCATCAGATTCAATATAGGCCTTGCCCAATCTGTAATAGAGCCGATGATCATTCGGTTCCTTCAAGACTTGCTGTTTTAATTCTTCGATCTTCTGCATCGCCGTGATCCTCGTCTTGTTCGGGGAAACCGAAAGTTCTCTTTCGCACGAAAATACTATACGCGCAAACTATAGAGCCTCGCGCCCGGGTCGCGTGAGGAACGAAAAAAAAGCCTAAGCGCCTCCAGCCACACACTTCTGCGACCACAGGCTCGGGATATAACAATAATATCTTGATCGGCAGGAAAAAACAAGTTTAATGTTTTCCTTAAGCTAAAACGGAAGCGCTGGGCCTTCTGCGCCTGAATAAGGCTGAATATGAGCCAATAACCCCTCTCCGGCGGAAGAATATGCTCGCTTTCCGACCGAAACTCGCCGAGGAGTGTTGAGCGTCAGCGCATTTCGGACAGATCGGCCTTTAAGGATAAGCACCTTCTCCCTGTCTTCAAATGGCTGGA
>CBDUSG010000610.1:0-2694 GCA_965369575.1 uncultured bacterium
CGAATAATTGAAGGAATCGGAATACATATACGGCAGGCGGGCGGTGCTCGAGGCGCTGCGGGCGTCGGCCGAGCGGATTAACAAGCTGTTCATCGCGCAGGGCGCGCGCGGCGAAACGATAAGCGAAATCCGCGAACTCGCCAAACAGAACCGCGTTGTCACGAAGACGCTGCCCAAACGCGCCCTCGAACGCTACGCGCCGGCGGGCCCGCACCAGGGCGTCGTCGCCTCGATTGCGCCGCAGGGCTACGCCGACGCCGACGACTTGATGCAGCCTTATCATAACGGCGAGCCCGCGCTCGTGCTGGCGCTCGACGGAATCACCGACCCGCAGAATTTTGGCGCAATCCTCCGCACGGCCGAGGCCGTCGGCGTCGGCGGCGTGTTCATCCCGCGGCACAGATCGGTCTCGCTGACTCCGGTGGTCGCCAAGCATTCGGCCGGCGCCTCGCAGTTTGTTCCCATAGCGCGAGTGCCCAACATCGCGCCCGCGGTCGATTCGCTCAAGGACAGCGGCCTGCAGGCTGTCGGCGCGGCGGACGAGGCCGAGGCGACGATCTACGATATCGATTTCACTCAGCCGACGGCAATCGTAATCGGAAGCGAGGGCGGCGGCCTCAGGCCGCTGGTGCGGAAGAAGTGCGATGTCCTGGCCCGAATCCCGATGCGCGGCAGGATAAGCTCGCTCAACGCGAGCGCGGCGGCGGCGGTCATCCTCTATGAGGCGCTTCGGCAGCGGAGGCAGGCCGCTAGTCGCGGCGGGTCATGACGACGAATGCGCCGTTGTCGAACGCTATCGAATAGTGCCGCCGAATGTAGTCGATGAGCGGCTCGCTCTCGCGCCCGGCCTCATCCCAGCCGGGTCTCACCTGGCAGGCCGCCGCGGGATCGAGAACCACGAGCGGCGTTTTGTCGGAATCCAGCGCGCGCGCCGCCGCTGAGAGACGCTCGAGATTGAACGACGCCTCGCCCAATTTGAAGACGTGAAATTTAGCGCCCTCCACGCACGGGCTCGACGGGATGTCCAGATACGGGGTCGGGTTTCGCCTTTCGGCGAGGTAATAGAAAAAAGGCGAGTAGGAGGTCACGAAAATTGTGTCCTCCGCGCCGGTGTTGAGCTGGATAAAGTCGATGACGTTCAATATCGGATGTCCTAAGGCCGCGGCCTCGGCCTTTTCCTCCTGTACCGAGACGAATCCCAGCGGGGACCCAAGCGAGACCGTCTTGAGACCGGACGCATACGCAAGCTCGCCCGCAAGAATCCGAGCGCCGGAAATAGCGAGCAGTGCGCCGATAATAAAAGCCGTCACCCTCCGGGCGGCCGCAAACCTCGCGCCCGTCGATCCCACGGCAATACGATGTAGCACGTAAGCCAGTGTCAAGTAGCACGGCGCCATTGTCGTCAGAAGATGAAAGAAGTCCGGCCTCTGCAAAGCCGATCCGAAGGCTGCCAATCCCGCCATCGAGCACAGCGCCGCGATAGCGCCGTCCTCTCTCCCCCTCAGGCGACCGGCGATCCAGATTCCCGCCGCGGCGAAAATCGAGAGAGGCGCTACGTATTTAAGCAGAAAGGTCGTGACGGCCACGGCCCAGGTTCCGCTCCCCAGAAAAGAGGCCTTGCCGGCCATGCCTGCGAGCGCGCGCTCGGTCAGAGATCCGTAGAACCCGCCGTAGCCGCTTTCGCCGCCCGTCTGTGAAAGCAGTTTCATCGGATAGACGATAGTGGCCGATACGGCTTCCCCGAACGTTCCGACGCACGCAAAGTACACGGCTGCGACGATTACGGGGGCGCATGCGCCGGTGGCAAAAAGTGATCCGGTACTGAGCACTCGGCGGAGCCTCGGCGATTCGTCTTTTTGCAGCAACTCGTCCGCGGCAAGAAACAAAAACATCAGGCAGATCAGATAGCCTCCTTTGGGCTGCTGGAAAAGAAAAGTGGTTCCCGCCAGCAGTCCGCCGGCGAAGAGCGACTTCCAGCGTGAGCGGTCCTCGATAAAGCGCGCGGCGAGCAGTACGGCGAAAACCAGCGTTAGTGTGCTGTACCAGTGGTAGCCCGCCACCGGCCAAAGGTTCACGCCGAGGACGATGAACAGGATCGACGCCAGAACCGATGGGAGGGCTCCCATAAACTTTCGCCCCAAGAGGTAAAGGCCCGAGGCCGTAGCGGACGCCGCAAGAATCAGCACGAGTCGAATCGCAAAAATCGACTTGCCGAAAACCGCGAAGGCGGCCGCCGTCAGGAAAAATATGCCGGGAGTGTGGTACACCCAGAAATCGCGATAGATGTGTGCGCCGTCGAGGATGCGAAGTGCGCCGTAGATGTTCATCGACTCGTCGGATTGAACGCCGATCGTCCGCCAGCAGAAAAGGAGAACGACAAGATTGGCGAGCCCCGCCGCAAGCGCGAGCGCGACATCGATTCGGGCTTGCCGCGAAAGTCTCGAGGCTAAGCCCTCTTTAGTCCCGGTTTCGCTCATTGCCGGCCATCCGAAGCGCCCGAGCAAGCGCGCTCTATGCCGCCGGTTTTCCTTGCCTTGATGATCAGTTCGGACCCGCCGACATATCGGCGCTCCAGAATCTCGAAGCCGCTGTCGAGAAGCGTTTTCTCCAGAGAGTCTCGCGTGTACTGCGTGATATGCTGGTCGGCGTATGCGCCCGGAAGCAGCATCTGGTAGAAATACTCGATCACGCGCC
>CBDUSG010000611.1:0-2686 GCA_965369575.1 uncultured bacterium
GTTCGATTCTTATCTTGGCGAAGGCGAGTATGAGAAAATCTTCGAGTTCTTTCAATCGATGAAATCCGTAAGAGACTCACTGAACCAAATGCCCGAAAATGAATGATCGCGGCAAATTCATCACTCTCGAAGGCGTGGAAGGAACGGGAAAAACAACCCAGTGCGCACTTCTGTGCGATTATCTGCGCGGCCGCGAAATTGACCTGCTCGAAACGAGGGAACCCGGCGGAACCCGGCTGGGAGAGGATATCCGCCCCCTGCTGCTCGCGCCGGCCGATCACGGCCCTTGCGCCGAGGCCGAATTACTCCTTTTCCTCGCCGCCCGCGCCCAACTTGCAGCCGAAGCCATCCGCCCGGCGCTTGACTGCGGCAAATGGGTCGTTTGCGACAGGTTTTCAGACGCAACGCTCGCATATCAAGGGTATGGCAGAGGCGTGGACCTTGACGCAATCAGAAGGCTTAACGAGTTCGCGACGGGCGGCCTCAAGCCCGACGTTACGATCCTCCTGGACCTGGATGTCGAGACCGGAATCAGGCGCGCCATCGAAGGCAAAAAGGAATTCTGCGGTAACGGCGACCGGATGGAAAAAGAGAGTGCCGAGTTCCACCGCCTTGTCCGCAAGGGCTATCTGCAGATTGCAGAGCAGGAACCCGATCGGATAAGGACGATACAGGTAACCGGCTCGATACAAGAGATACACGAGACAATTGTTTCATTAGTCGAGCCGTTTCTGGTAAAGACGGGATGAATTTTCAGGAGATACTCGATCAGGACGCCGCCGTCCGCGCGCTGCAAGCGGCCATCGCAAAGGACAGGGTGGCCCACGCGTACATCTTCGCCGGACCCGCCGGAGTCGGCCGAAAGTTTACGGCGTGCGTTTTCGCCGCGGCGCTGAACTGCGAGGGACGCGGAGACGGCGGCCCCTGCGGCTCGTGCGAGAGCTGCCGCCTGATCGCCGACGGAAAGCATCCGGACGTACAGACGATCGTGCCGATAAAAAGGTCTTCGACGATTACCGTAAGGCAGATCGAAGAGCTGCTTCCCTTTGCGCATATGCGTCCGATAAAGGGAAAATATAAGGTTTTTATCCTCAGTGAGGCCGACCGCCTCGGCCTCGACAGCGCGAACAAATTGCTCAAGACGCTCGAGGAGCCGCCTCCGCGTACCGTCTTTGTCCTCGTCACGGAAAGTCCGGAAAGGGTGCTCCCAACGGTGGCCTCGCGATGCCAGGCGATCAAGTTCGGCAGGCTGCGCGCAGACTCGGTCGAGCGAATACTCATCTCGGATTTCGATATCGAGCCTCACAGCGCAGCCGCCGCGGCGGAGCTTGCCAGCGGGCAGGTCACGCGCGGCCTCGAGTTTGTCGATCCGGCGAGGATGGAAATAGTACTGAACGTCGCCGGGGCGCTGCACGCGCTCCCCTCGAGGATTGCCGCATACGACGGACTGCTCGATTTTTTCGCAAAACGCCGCGACGACATGCAGCACGAGGCCGAGCAGCAAATATCGGACGCGGGACAGGAGCTTGGCTCGTCCGTGAAAGCCTCGATCGAGGATATGCGCAAGTCGCACGCTGACAGACATTACAGGGAATTGCTTAACGACAGCCTGGGCCTGCTGCTGACTCTGTACAGGGATATACTGGTGCTGAAGGAGACCGACGACGAGGAGCTTGTCATCAACCGGAACAGAATCGAGTTCCTGAGAGACCATGCGAAATCCATGAGCGTCACGTCCATTTCGGAAAATATGCGCAAAATCGAGGAGGCAGCGCAATATTGCTCGCACTTTGTCGGCGAGGACCGCGTTTTTATGGACCTCGTGCTGGGCCTACAAGAGAAATAACAAGTTCCGGGCGGCGTGCCCTTTGCCGTGAACGCGAATGGCAGCCCGGCCCGTGCCACAAATGATCGGAGCGTTCGATGAAAGCAGTAGGGAAAATCAAGTTCAAGGAGCCTGGCCGGCTTCATACCTTTCAATCCGAGGGGCTAGGCCTGAAAGTCGGCGACTTCTGCATAGTGAAAACCGGGCTTGGCCTGAAGATGGGCGAGATCGTCGTCGAGCCCCAGAGGATCGAGCTGGCTCCGAAATGTCTGCACGGCATAATGAAGGCGGTCAGAAGAGCGACCAGCAGCGACATCAAGCGACACGAAGAGTTGCGGAAACTCGAGGAAGACGCTTTCAGAATCTGCGAAACCAAGATCGGAGACCGCGAGCTTCCTATGAAGCTGGTGGGAGTCGAAGCTATCTTCGACAAGAGCAAGATTCTGTTCTATTTCCGCTCCGACACACGCGTCGACTTCCGAGAGCTGGTCAAGGACCTTGCCCATCAGTTTCGCACGCGCATAGAACTGCGTCAGATAGGCGTGCGCGACGAGGCCCGCATAGTCGGCGGAATGGGCTGCTGCGGCAGGATGTTGTGCTGCTCCACTTTCCTGCAGGAATTTACACCCGTCTCGATCAAGATGGCCAAAAAGCAGGGCCTTGCGCTGAATCCCGCGAAAATCTCAGGCCAATGCGGACGGCTGATGTGCTGCATACAATATGAATACGCCGTCTACGCCGAGGCCGAGGAAAGAAAGAAGGCGGGAAAGCAGGAAAATGGAAAAGCCGTCGAAAGCAACGAAAAAACGGAAGCGGGGGAGTGATTCGGGAAATGTCTAAAGGAAAGTACTACCTCACCAC
>CBDUSG010000612.1:0-2685 GCA_965369575.1 uncultured bacterium
CTGTAAGGCCTGATCCCGAAATCGCTCTGTTTAAACGGTATCGTGGCGCGGGCCCGCAGGCCCCCGCCCTCTTCCTCGAGCGTGATGGGAAACGTGATCGGCCGCTCGACGCCGTGAATAATCAGGTTGCCGGTGAGCGTGTATTTCCCCTCGGGACTTCTTTCGACGCCGGTCGACTCAAACCCGAGCGTCGGATAGCTCTCTGCATCCATCTGCCCGCGAGACAGCATCGTCTCGCGTATCTTTTTCCTGTCTCTCTCGCCCACCTTCTTGGTGAGTCCATACCTGTTGCGTACTTCCGGCTCATCCACAACCAGCGAGCGCGTCTGCGCCTCTACTCGAAGCCGAGCGAAAGAGAGATCCTCGGGATCGAAAAAGGCCTCCCCAACGAATTCCGAGGCCCGAACCACGTGATTGTGCGCGACCGCAGCCGCTACTCCTCCCTTTGTAATCTGCACGACCAGCTCGGAGCGCGCCGGATCCACAACATAATCGGCGCCATCGGCGGGATCGACGAAAGCCGTCGAAACAGCCATAAGGGCGACGCCGACTAACGCCTTTTTTCGCATAGCAAACTCCTCCCTTTTGCTCGGCTGCGAGGTTTGCCCGGTATCGGCTCAGACCGGAGCAATAAAAGTCTGTCTAAAGAATTATTTACCTTTCTCGTCATTCCTGCCAGAGAGCGGGCAAGCCTTTTTCCGATCGTCGGTTTATGACCCGCCGAAGCCGGTAACTTTGCCGCTCGCGCCTGTGTATGGTAAAATTATACCGTCCAAGGAGTTTGAGTTGAAGTCCGCAGTCAACGCGGGGAATCGGCATTGAATCTTCAGCTAGGGAAAAAACCGAAAATCGCCATCATCGGCGGCGGACCGGCCGGCGCTTTTTTTGCGCATTTCATGTTCGCGAAAGGCGCTCGAGCGGGAATCGAGCCCGATATCACGATCTTCGACCGCAAGTCGTTTCTCGATTCCGGCCCGAAGGGGTGCAACATGTGCGCCGGCGCAATCGGCCATCACCTGGTCGAGCATCTCCGCCGTGAGGACATCCCGCTGCCGCAGCAGGTGATAAGGCAGGACGTCGAAGGGTCCATCCTGCACGCGGGCGGCAGCGAGGTACGGCTGCATCAGGACGAGCGGCCGGTATACACCGTTTTCAGGGGTGGCAGCCCCGCTCCGTCGCCCGAAGGAACGATCAGCTTCGACCAGTTTCTTCTCGACAACGCCGTCTCGATGGGCGCACGCTTTGTGCAAGAAAATATCGAAGACGTCACATGGCCGAACAATCCCGGCGAAAGGGCGAAGGTGACCACGAAAAGCGGCCTCGCTCACGAGGCCGACCTGATAGTCGGCGCGTTCGGTGTCAACACGGAACTCCACAGCAGATTTATGGTCAGTTCCGAGCCGCCGCGCACCTGGGTGGCCTGTCAGGCGGAAATGCCGGTCGACCCCGAGTTCAGCAGGCGCACTCTCGGCAACAACATCCACGTGTTCGCTTTAGGCGGGCGCAGCGTCAACTTTCTTGCGCTGACGCCGAAAGGAAACTTCATAACATTCAGCGGCATAGGGCCATGGGTCAAAATGGCCGACCTCGAGGAAATCCTCCGCCGTCCCGAGCTGCGGCCATACCTGCCCGATGATTGGAAGATCACCTGTCACTGTCATCCGCATTTCCCGATCACCGCCGCGCGAAAGCCCTACCGCGACCGCGGTCTGCTCGTCGGAGACGCCTGCCAGGCGCGTTACCTGAAAAATGGGATCGAGTCGGCGTATTTTACGGCCCTGTTCGCTGCGCAAACCTGCATAAAACGGGGTGTCGGCAAGGATGACCTCGCTCATTACCATCGCCTCTGCAAGAAGCGTTTCGGCTTCGACAACTTCTGCGGAAAAGGGCTTTTCCTTATACATAACATAGTCGCGGGTCACCGGCGCCTCGCGCGCGCCCATCTGCTCAGCGCCGAGCTGGAACGGATCAGCAAGAGGCTCGAGCGACAGGTGCTCGCAAACTCGCTGTGGGGCATGCTCACGGGCGACATGCCCTACAAGACCATCCTGAAAGATCTGAGCAGGCCGGGGGTGCAGCTGGGACTCATTCGTGAAGCGGCTCAATCGATGTTTCGGACCGGCGCATCGTGGCAAAGATACAGAGGGCGCAAACTGGCGCGCCGCAGAATGCGCGCGAGCCGGGGGCTGCGGCTGAAAGACGGCTCGACGGTGGCAGTCATCGGCGGCGGTCCGGGCGGCGCGAGCTTTGCCATCAGGCTGCTCGATAAGGCGCGCGAGGAGGACATGGACCTTCGTGTCGTCATCTTCGAGGGAAAGGACTTCGACAGGCATCACAACCAGTGCGTGGGAGTGCTCTCGCCTCCACTCGAAGGACTGTTGCGCGACAAGATGGGCGTCGAGCTGCCTAACCACCTCATAACACGCCGCATCGAAAGCTACAAACTCTACAGCGACGAGGCGAACGTCCTGCTCGACGGCCACAATGACTCCGGGCCGACTTACACCGTCAGGCGCGTACTGTTCGACAGGTTCCTGCTCGAAAAGGCCGAGCAGGCCGGCGCCGAGATCGTGCGCAGCCGCGTTACGGGCGTGGAGTTCGCCAACACGAGCGAACTGGACGAAGTCCGCATATACAGCGAAAGTCGATACCTGCGAGCCGACGTCGTCGTAGGCGCATTCGGAC
>CBDUSG010000613.1:0-2685 GCA_965369575.1 uncultured bacterium
GAAATCCTTGACGATGATGCCGCCGTGCTGCGGGAGTATCCTGTCGATCTTGAGGCCCTTGATCTTCTCATAGGCATACGTGACCGGTTCCTTCGATGCGACATAATGCTCGATAAAACTCTTGCTCAGTTCGACGTAGGATTCGTCGGCATACAGGTTCCATTCCCTGCTGAAAACCGCGAACAGGTCGCTCGAAAAGAGCGAGGCCGTCTTCTCGTCGTAACTCATCATGTTTCCGGCAAAGTGCAGATAGGGCGCGTGGTGGAAAAAAATCTTCCTGCCGGACCTGAGTTCGAGCGCGTCGCCGTCTCCGACGGGCAGGATGCCCCTTCTCACGCCGTAGTATGGAATGAACACGGCGGTTCTCGGGTGGGCGATTATGACGAGATCGGGATACAGGAGGTCTTCGATATAGGGTATCAATCCGCACAGGTCGGGATCCTGGTGGTGGGCGACAATGTAGCGAATTTTTTCCGGACTGATCACCTGCTCTATCTTCTGAAGAATCAAGTCCCTGAACAATGGGTGGCCGGGTCCGGGATCAAAAAGGACGGCTTCGTCATCATCCACCAAAAGGTAGGGGTTGTTCGAAAAGCCGGCCTCGTAGTCGGCGAACCCTATCCACCATATGTCTTCCGTCACCTGGATGGCGTTTGCGTCATCGAGTTTCTTCATCTGTAAGCACCTCGCTGCAGACCTGCTTCAGCCCGGGCGCATTGTGCGATGCGTGTCAATCGAGTGACCAGCGGACTACGCCTCTTTGCCTGAGGTCGAGCCAATACAGCAACAGATTGAGCCAGGAGATCGTGGCGACCACGATCGCCGAAGTGGCCAACCTTTCCAGGAATCCCGACAGCCATGTAAACCATTCGGGTGAGAGCCAATTGAACAGCAGCGATCTGGCCGAGGGGATCGTCAACAGCGAGAACATTGCGGCAAAAAGGGCCGCAATGAGGCCGGCGGCAGCCTCGATTGTTCTCTTGTCGATCGCATATTTAAGTGTGCCCGCCGGAATGATTACGCCGGAAAATGCATGATTCTGGCTGTTGGGCTCCAAAACCTCGACCGTTGGGAAAAACTCGAACAACATCCCGTCAGGCTTGCGATTGTTCTCGCCGAGCACCTGAAAGTCGTATATCAGCTTTTCGGTGGCGGCTTTCAGTCGGTCGGAAACCGGATTCTTCAGCCGAAACGTAATCGTGCGCTTCGTCGGATTTGAGATGATGCCCCATGACCTTGTCTCGGCGTCATAAATCGTGTACAGATGAGTGCCTTCGGCAATATCGCGGTCGCCTTCCTTCACCTGATTGAGAATGTCGCGCTTTCTTTCCTCCACAAGCTCGTGGTCTTGAGGAACGGCCGGCCACCAGTCTCTTTTCGACAGCAGCGCGTCCAGGGCCTCGGGTTCAACATTCGTTCGACATCTGATTACCGCCCTCATGCCTGATCCCCCCAACAGTATGAGTATGCCCGCGAATTCGCGCCGAAAGGGTCGCCGTGCTGCGGACGGCGGCCTTTCCAGCGCCCTTGTGGAAGTATACATTATCGGGTTTTTATTTGCTAGGAGGCCCGGAAGCGGGGCTGGGATCCCGGCGATCTCTGATTTCCAGGTATCAGAGGCTGCAATGACAATTCGCCCTGAAAAGGCATCTTGACAAAGTCCATCGCAATACCTATAATGGGCGTGTAGTCCTCCAACCTTCACCACAATTTGCGTCCACGAGCGGGTGTATTTTTCGGATAAGTCGGCCATAGATGGCTTCCTCTCAGTTAGAAACCGAAAGCTCGGCGTGTCCGCCCGAGGGCGTGTCGATACGCGAGATGCTCGAGCGGCGCGAGCGCCAATTCCTATCGCCACGGGCCGCGTTCAGCGATGCGAGCAAAGGGAGGCGCGTGCCCATCGAGGAATGCGCCTACCGCACCAGGTTCCAGCGCGATCGCGACAGGATCATCCACTCCAAATCGTTCCGACGCCTCAAACACAAGACTCAGGTTTTCCTCTCGCCTTCGGGAGACCATCACCGCACCCGCCTCACGCACACGCTCGAGGTGGCTCAGATCGCGCGCACCGCATCGAGGGCGCTGTGCCTGAACGAGGATCTGACCGAGGCGATCGCGCTCGGGCATGACCTCGGACACACGCCGTTCGGCCACGCGGGCGAGGCGGTGCTCGACGAACTCTTTCCCGGCGGTTTCGCCCACAACGAACAGAGTCTGAGAATCGTCGAGAAGCTCGAAAACGGCAGCGGCCTCAACCTGACCTTCGAGGTGCGCGAGGGAATCCGCAGGCATTCAAAGGGCGAAACGGACATTTTCGATCCGGGGGATACGGATTTGCCCGCGACTCTTGAGGGGCGGGTCGTGAGAATCTGCGACAGCGTTGCCTATATCAACCACGACATAGACGACGCGATCCGCAGCGGGCTGATTACGGAAAACGAGCTTCCCGCAGAGTGCGTCGCCGTGCTGGGCGGCACGCCCTCGAGGCGTATACACACTATGGTCGCCGACATCGTCGACAACAGCGCTAAGGGCGAAATACACATGAGCCCGCAAGTGCTGGAAGCGACGAACGCGCTCAGAAATTATCTGTATGACAGCGTGTACCCGAGGCCCGAGATACAGGATTCGATAATCAAAGCCAAACGGATGCTGAGAGAAATATATATCTTTCTGGTTGAAAAC
>CBDUSG010000614.1:0-2684 GCA_965369575.1 uncultured bacterium
GAGCATCGATGGATGATATTCAAAAGACGGTCGACGCGCTCAATGCGAACAACATCGAGTGCGTCCTGGTGCAAAACAAGGATGAAGCGCTCGAGGCGGCGCTCGGGCTGATACCGGAGGGGGCGGAGGTCGGCCTCGGGGGCTCGGTCTCGGTCGAACAGATCGGGCTGCTGGAAAAATTGCGCAACGGCGACTACACTCTGCACGACCAGTACGAGCCGGGCATCGACATGATGGAAAACATCGCGCGCCGCAAAAAAGGAATGATGGCGCAGTTCTTCGTCGCGGGCACGAACGCGATCACGATGGACGGCCAGCTCGTCAACGTCGACGGCATGGGCAATCGCGTGGCCGCGCAGGTGTTCGGGCCGGACAAGGTGGTTCTCATTGCGGGCACGAACAAGATCGTCAAAGACGTGCACGCTGCGTTCGACCGGCTCGAGAAGATAGCGGCGCCGATCAATGCCGAGCGCGTCGGCGTGCAGACCCCGTGCGTGGACACCGGCGAGTGCATCGACTGCGACTCGCCGATGCGCATATGCAACATGTATACGATCATCCGCAGGATGATGTTCCCCGGGCGCGTGACGCTGATTCTCGTCAACGAATCGCTCGGGTTCTAGGCGCTCTCACGGCATTTTTATATCGCGATACGGGGCCGTGCCGCCTGACGGGCGTCCGCGTCCGCTCCGTCGTCGCCGGCTAGCCGCCGCAACGCCTGCCGGTCGCCGCATTACATCAAGGAGAAAGAAGCTTGAACGAAAAACCGAAGGTCGATTTCGACGCGCTGCGTGAGAGTGCAAACCAGATTCCGATATACAAGCTGCTCGGGATGGAGGTCGTCGAGGCGCGTGCGGGCTATTCGCGGTTTCGGCTTCCGTTTAAGAAAGAGCTGACGCAGCCGATGGGCGTGATGCACGGCGGCGCGCTGGCGGCGGTCGCCGACTCGGCGGTCGCGGTCGCGCTGTGGGGGCTTGTCGGAATGGACAAGGTCTTCACGACGATCGAGCTGAAGATTAACTATATCGCGCCGGTCGGCCCGGGCGAGGCCATCGCCGAGGGCACCATAATCCATTGCGGCCGAAAGACCGCGATAGGCGATGTGACAATCAAGGATCAGGACGGGCGGCTCGTCGGCAAGTGCCTCGCCACGTACATGATTCTGCCGGTCGAGGAAGGCGGACCTCAGCGGCCCGAATGGACGAAGGGCTGAGGGCCGCGAAACCGCGACGGAAGAAGATCGAGCCTCGCTCCTGGATGGCCACCCTGCCCTGTCGGCGGCTTTCCCCCGGCCGGAATGATCTGTCCGAAATGATCTGTAATGATAATGATTCCGAACTCCCGGCCCGAGGGCGCCCGTTACTGTCCTCTTTTTCGCCTCTGTTTTTGGAGTAGATTCGACACCTCAATGATGCTTCCCCTTGACATACCATATATGGTGTGGTATAATCCGTGTGAACACAAAATAGTGGGCTTTCCATAATCTTTCCAGCGCGGGGGTTCGTCCATGAAATGTCCCTTCTGTGCTCACTCCGACGATAAAGTCGTTGACTCTCGCACCATCAAAGACGGCGGACTCATCCGCCGGCGGCGAGAGTGCCTGTCCTGCACGAAGCGATTCACAACCTACGAGCGCATCGAAGAGATTCCTCTCATGGTGGTCAAGAAAGACGGCCGCCGCGAGGCCTTTGACCGGAGCAAGATCGTCATCGGCATCCTGAAAGCATGCGAAAAGCGCCCGGTAGGGGTCGAGCAGATCGACGACCTGGTCGATCGGATCGAAAAAGGCATCAGTAATTCCCTCGAGAAAGAGGTCAAGGCCGACAAGATCGGCCTGATGGTCATGGAGGAGCTGAGGAATCTCGATGAGATCGCGTATGTGAGGTTTGCCTCGGTTTATCGTCAGTTCAAGGACATAAACGAGTTCATGGATGTCCTGAAAACCCTTTATCGGAAACAGGGAAAGTAACAGAGATTTTGGCTGCGGAGCGGGCGATGCGGGCCGCGATTCAGATCGGAATTGAACCTTCAGGCGTCCCCCAGGCCCATAGCAGTGCGGTCGCGGCTCTCGGTCGGATTTGGATGAGTGGAAGCGGATTTCACGGTTGAGCCCCTCCGCGGCTTTTTTTAAAGAATCCGGGCTCTCGCACCCGATTCATTGGAGCGAGCCCTCGCGGGCGTAGCGCGAGCCGTCACATGCCCTTCCAGACGGCGGCGGCGCCGCAGGCCGACTCCAGGCTCTCGTCACAATACTCGCAGGCCGGTCCCGCCACTTTTCACCAACGGCCGCATTCGGGCCCCAACATCGAGCCGCCCTGCATCTTTCCTGATCGCATAGTCCATAACTGCGGATCCACGGGAGCGGGCATTCTTGACTTTCCGGGCCGTCGCGCGCTATAATTTGACTGAATAACCGTCTGTCGGCTTTTTTTTTCCGGCATTATGCGCCCGAATGATCGGGCGGATGGACAGTGCGCCAGTAGCTCAATCGGATAGAGCAACGGCCTTCTAAGCCGTAGGTTGAGGGTTCGATTCCCCCCTGGCGTGCGGATTCAGTGATTCTGCGATGAAAATGTTGCAGGATCGCCGTAAATCGGTGACCGAACGGCATTTAAGGGCGGCTCCACGCCGTCAATTCATGCGTTTCGGTTCGATATGGTGGGCGTAGCTCAGCTAGGTTAGAG
>CBDUSG010000615.1:0-2682 GCA_965369575.1 uncultured bacterium
CATTTCAGAGAGTTCTCTTAACAATGCGTCGAATAACTGATATGAAGAAAATAGGACATAAAAACATAATTAGCATCTTGTTTCTCCTGATCTGCGCCCTCGGCACTCCCGCCGACCGTCTCGCAATGGAGATGGCGCCCAACGGTGAACCCCCGACCGATAAACTAATACAGGCTCAGGCCGCGCCCGCGACGGAGAGAGCGGCGGGCGTCGCGGACAGGGTAGATCTCATTCGCCTTTATTTCGTCCGAGACGGGAAAATTCGAACCGAAGATTTTCAGAAAACTCGCATGGGAACGGGCGAGCCTCTCAGCGTGGAGGGCTACGTCTGCGGCGTTGTTGCCTTTTGCAGAGACGGGACGGACGCTCGCGTCGACGGCCGCGAGATGAGCATGATCGAAAAGGGCGCGGATGGAACGCTCCACCTCAAAAATTTCGGGAAGCTGGAGCCGCAGGAGCCGGCCATGCCCGTCCACGAAGGAACCGGCGGTGCAACCGCGCCGGAATCCGAGCGATTTCTTGCCGGAGGCTATTCATATTTCCCCAAAGTCAGAGGCGACGTTCTGAGTCCGCAAACCGAGTTCGACATCGTCTTCATGGCCGGCGGCGAGGCGCTCAGCATCACGGTAAGGCATGACGGTTTCTGCATGTTGCGAAGAGATAGCCGTGATTTCGAGCCGGGCGGCGAAGCCGTCGAATTCAGATATCTCGGAACCAGACTGGAGCAGATAAAGGAGCAGACCGCGGACTTCGAGCTGAGGCTCACGGCGATTTCAGATGGCGTCAGGTCGGTCGAGAAGACTTTCGGCGTCGAATTGGTCGACAGCGTGAATATCGTCGATTGCGAGAGCACGCGCAGCGCGGTCGCCTGCGATGGGAGGCGCGAGATATGGATATACGCCGACGCTTTCAATGTCGAGACGGTTCACGAACTGACAACAATAGCCGCCCATGAGACGCTTCACATCCTCGTGGACACATTGAGGCTCGCAAGGGATTCCGAGGTGCGCGAACTCTTCGCCGACCTCAGGGGATACGATGAGTTCTCGCAAGAACGCTTCGGCATCATCGCCTCGGGTCTCGCGCCGCCGCCCGAATCCGGAGAGAGCCCAAAAAGCGGCACTTTCTTTGCCTTTATCAATGAGGGGAACTTCCTGGAAGGCATGAAGGGCGGGCACTCACACAAAAACATCGAGGAGTTCTGCGTCTCCTTCATGCATTCACTCATGTTCGTGGACAGGTTCGAGGAAAACCTCCGGCGGCCCCTCGCGCCGGCGGGAAGCGACGACGAGCCGAGGCCGCTGGCCTTGGCGGAAAAAGAATACATTATAGATAGTTACGTGAGGGCGATCGACGTCTTCATGAATGCGCTGCCGAGTACGGACACCGCCCTTGCGCAGGCCGGCGCCTTTTTAAGGAAAAGCCTCGACCGGGCCCAGGCACTGGCGAAGATGAGTATTCCTCCCGCGTGAGATAGACCCGGCCCAAATCAACTTTACAGGAAAAGGCGGCGGGGGGGCAGAGCCCCCAACCCGGATACTTCGTATCCTTGCGTCGGGCGGCCAGTGGCCGCTGACATGAGATGCTGCGCATCTCTTCTTTTACATCTTGTTTAATAACCGGCCTTACTGATTCATTTCCAGCGAGAACCCGTCCCATGCGACTGCCACATAGCCGAAGCAAGGATACGAAGTATCCTCTGTCAGCGGCCACTGGCCGCTCTCATGTTGGGGTGTGGGGGGCAACTTGCCCCCCACAGGGCAACTCGCCGGGTCGGTTCAGTCATTTCAGGGGTCTGCCTCCGAAAGCGGAGGAACCGACTGTTATTTCCTCGATTTAAAGTAACTGTTGATTCCGTCAGTCCATTCGGGATCGTCGAATTTCCGCCAGTCGTTCCCAACGAAGCTGGGAGCGCCCATGAACCGCGCTTTGTCCATGTCGACGGTGGCCGAATAGCCCTGAGTGTTCAGTTTCATCGATTCCCACGGAACCGGCACAAGCTTGCCTCCCATACCGAACAGGCCGCCACCGTTGGATATGACCACGTACTTGATACGGCCGCCTTCGCCGGACACGAGGTCGCGGATTCGGCCGAGTTCCTCTCCACCGTTGCTTTCCACATATTTGCCCATGAACGCGCTCGCCATGTAGGCGCCGCGAAGAATGCCGCCTTCACGGGCCGCCGTTGCGGAAGAGGTCTCTTCGCTTTCTTCCCCGCCGTAATAGCCGTGAATCGCCCCCTCGAACTCAGGATTGTCGAGGTTTGTCCACTCGCCCCTCTTAACGGTCGGCGCCATCTTCAATCTTTCCGCGGACACATCGAGCGTCAGCTTCCCTTCAGTCGGCTTTGCATTCATCATGCTCCATGGAACGGCATAAAGCTCATCACTGATTCTCCGGCCAAGCAGTCCCCTGCCGACGATTCCTCCCTGATCGAGAATCGCATACTTTATGCGCCCATTCTCTGCAATCAGCACTTCATTGATCGAACCCAGGTCCTGTCCCTCCAGGTTCATCACTGTCCTGCCCATCAGCCAGCTTATCTTGACGCCACTCTCCATGGTGGCTCTTTCGCGAACATAAGGCCTGCCATATGCGCCCCTGCCTCCGTCGGTCCAGTAACCGAAAACCTCCGACACAAAGAGGACGCCGAGCGCAAACGCGGCCAACATCGAGATCCTC
>CBDUSG010000616.1:0-2681 GCA_965369575.1 uncultured bacterium
GCGCGTAGAAGGGGGTAACGACCAGCGAGCGTGTCTCGCCGCTGATCTCGAAGTTGTCGACGGCAGCGTCGACCAGCCCGGTCACGCTCCGATGCGTGTGCATCGCGCCCTTCGGGCGGCCGGTCGTGCCGCTCGTATAGAGCAGCCACAGCAGGTCGTCGGCCGAGGGGAGCGAGGCAGGCGGCTCGGCCGAGCTTTTTCGCAAGAGTTCCTCGTAATCCGACAGCCACTCGCCGTGTGTGTGAATTCCGATGAAGTGCTTGAGGGGTTTGATATCATTTCTCAACGAATCGACGAGCAGCGAGTATTCGTCGGAAATGAGCAGCGCCTCGGCCTCTGAATCATTGAGGATATACGCTATCTCGGGCGGGGCCAGGCGGTAGTTGATGGGCACTATCATGAATCCGCCGACCGCGGCGGCCGAGAACAACTCGCGGTACTGGTGACAGTTCTGCGACAGGATCGCCACGCGGTCACCCTTCTTGACGCCGAGACCCGCAAGCGCATTGACAAGCCTGTAGACCCTTTCGATCGATTCGGCGTTCGTGAACGAATCCCGCTCAAACTTCACCGCCGGCTTGTCGGGATCGGCCTCGGCGACCGCCACCAGTCTTTCCGCTATGAATGTGCCGCCCATGATGTCTCCTTGGGTTGCCGCGGCATAAGTCAGCCGGCGGCAGGATTCAGCCTGTTCAGAATCTGTTCGGCCTCTTCGATAATGTCGTCGACGATCTTTCCCGCGCCCTTGACCTCATGGATGAGCGCCGAGGACTGGCCGGCGGCGCAGGAGCCGATATCTATCCGGCCGTGCAGCCGCGACGCCTCGTAAACGTTTTCGCCGATGTACTCGCTGATGGTCCCTATCTGTATCGGGAACGGATCGACTTCGTCCTCGCGTCTTTCCCATTCGGAAGTGGTTTTGTTTTTTATGACGCGGCAGGGTTTCCCGGTGAAGCAGCGAGTGCGCGTAGTGCCCTCGTCATCGATGTCTGCGATCTTTTCCTTGTAATTCATGTGGGCGTATGCCTCTTTGCTGGCGACGAAACGCGTGCCCAGCCACACACCGACGGCGCCCATCGCGAGCGCCGCGACCAGTCCACGGCCGTCGGCGATGCCGCCCGCCGCCAGCACGGGCAGCTCGATGCAGTCCACCACGGCGGGCACGACCGACATCGTGCCGACACGGCCCGTGTGGCCTCCGCCGTCGTAACCCTGCGCGACGATGACGTCCACTCCGCCGGCGGCCACGCGCTTCGCGTTCTTGGTGTTTCCCACCAGCGAGATCACCTTGATACCGAGCTCGTGCGCCTCGGGCACCACGGGCGCGGGGTTGCCCAGCCCGGACGCGAGCACCGGCACCCGCTCTTCGAACACGACATCGATCTGCTTCCTGACCTCGTCCGTGAACTCCTCGATACGCGGGTCGGACGACGGCCTGCCGTAAGTGGCGAAAAGAATATCCACGGCGAAAGGCTTGTCGGTCAGATCCCTGGTCTTGCGTATCTCATCGCGCAACTCGTCAACCGTGAGGAACGCCGCGCCGATGACGCCGAGCGCTCCAGCCCCCGAGACCGCCGCCGCCAGCTCGGACCGCGCCACGAAACCCATGCC
Organism: uncultured bacterium; assembly: GCA_965369575.1. Classification (GTDB taxonomy): domain Bacteria; phylum Abyssobacteria; class SURF-5; order SURF-5; family SURF-5; genus CBDUSG01. The sequence goes on from CBDUSG010000616.1 coordinate 1,612, forward strand.
CGCCTGCACGATCGGTTTTTCGATCCCGAACATTTCGCAAAAAGGTGTTTTCAGCGCAGGATGCATCGCGCACCTCCCATCAGACAACGCCTCTCAAGAAATCGACGTGTTTCATTTTCCCTGGAATTCCGGCTTGCGCCGCTGCATGAATGCCGTGACGCCTTCCATCACGTCTTCGCTTCCCAGGCATTTCGCCAGATGCTCACGCAGGTCGTCGTAGTCGATCTCGCGCTCATAGGCGAAGCAGCGCGAGAGAGTCTTTTTCATGCCCTCGAGCGAGAACGGGGCGTTGCCCGCGATCTCCTCGGCAACTTCCTGCACGCGCGCCTCGAGTTCGGCCAGGGGCACGACGTCGCTGAGCATGCCCATCTGCTTCGCCTCGGCGGCCGAGACCATCCTGCCCGTGTAGAGCATCTCGCGCGCATACGTGACGCCGACGGCGCTGACGAGGCGCTGCGCCAGCGGAAACGGAACCATGAGCCCTATCTTCGCCAGCGGCATCGCAAAGCGCGCGGTATCCGCGGCGATGAGCACGTCGCAATGCAGCGCCAGCTCGCATCCGCCCGCTATGGCGTAGCCGTTCACCATCGCGACGACGGGATATCGGAACTCCGTGATGCTGTGCATCGCCTTTTCGATCCCGATCTCCTCCCATGCGGTCGGGTCCGTTATCGACCTGCCGCTCGAGGCCATCTCGGCCAGGTCGATGCCGGAAGAGAACGCCTTATCGCCCGCTCCCCGGATGATCGCCGTTCGGACGTTCTCCTTTTCGTTCAGCCCGCGCATAATCCCGGCGAACTCGTTCCACATGTCCATCGTGAACGAGTTGCGCCTGTCGGGACGATTGATCGTGATCTTACAGATACGGCCCTGCTCTTCGACAATAAAATTGTCCGTGGACATATTCAGCCTCCTTCGCCGCGCCGGCAAATCATGGACGGCGTCACACCGAACTTTTTCCTTTCGGCAATGGGACGGCAAATACTTTATCACAACGCAAGGTAAAGAGACAAGGGCGAGCAGCTGTTATTTTACGTGGTCTTGAATGGAGAAGATTCTGTGAAAGAGAT
>CBDUSG010000617.1:0-2679 GCA_965369575.1 uncultured bacterium
GAGCCCACTTCGGAGCCCGCTTCGGAGCCCGCTTCGGAGCCCGCTTCGGAGCCCGTTTCGGAGCCGGCGACTCCGCGCCCTGCCTCTGCGGCCGGCCCCTCGCCGGCAGACTCTATTTCGGGCTTGGGTGGGGGAGTGTTGCCGGACTCGCTAAGGCTGAACTCGAGCAGGACCCTGGAATCCTGCGACTTGAGCATCTTGCCGTGCGACTCCATGAGCGCGACGAATTCCGCCCTGAATCTCTTGTGCTGATTCAGAAGCTGAAAAGTCTCCTCTTCGAGGCGTTCCTTTCGCTGTCTCGCTTTCTGTATTATGCGCTCGGCCTCGAGTTCGCTTTCGCGGATGAGGAGATTGCTTTTTCGCTCGGCCTCTTCTTTTATTTCCTGCCCGACCCTCTGGGAAGAGATGAGCGTGTTTTTCAGGGTGCTCTCCATCTGCCGGTACTCGTCTATCGCCTCATCGAGCTGCTTCACCTTATCATTGAGGAACATGTTCTGACGCAGCAGTTCCTCGAATTCCGAGGCGACATCCCTCAGGAAATCCTTGACTTCCTCGGGTTTCAGCCCGCGGAACGCCTGCGAGAAACTCCTATGCAGAATCTCGTTGGGAGTGATCTCTGCGCTCAATCCTCTTTCACTCCTCCCAGTTCCTTTGCCCGGTCGAGCGCGCTCGCGACGGCGGCGACGACGCTCTTCTCAAAACCGCGCTTTTCGAGCACCTTCAACGCGGCCTCCGTAGTTCCCCCGGGCGAGGTGACCATCGCGCGCAGGGCCGAGGCCGGCTCGGATGATTCGATCAGCAGCTTCGACGCCCCGAAGAGCGTCTGGGCCACAAGGCCCGCCGCTTCGTCCTCGGGCAGCCCGGCGTTCACTGCGCCTTTTTCGAGGCATTCGGCAAAGAAAAACAAATATGCGGGCCCGCTCCCGCTCACCGCAGTAACCGCATCCATCAAGGATTCGTCGAGGCTGTATACCTTCCCCAGCGCGGCGAAGATTTTCTCGGTCTCGGCAATATCTTCCCGCCTCGCATGGCTGCCCCCGCAAACGACGGAGACTCCGGCGCCTACCAGTGCAGGCGTGTTCGGCATCACGCGAACGACCCTCGTTCTCTCGCCGAGGCGGGAGGCGATGAAATCGGTTGTAATGCCCGCCGCAACGGATATTACAAACTGCGACGCGCCGACGGCGTCCCTTATTTCTGCAAGGCAATCTTGCATCGTCTGAGGTTTGACGGCCAAAAGTACGATACGGGCCCTATTCGCCGCCTCCAGTGCGGTCGCATATGGACGAGTATGCAAGTCACGTGCCAAATCCTCTGCCTTTTGCGACATAAGATCGCACAGGGCAACCTCTTGGGGGCTGAAAAGGCCGGCCTTCAAGATACCCCGAGCGATAGCGCCACCCATGTTTCCGGCGCCTATTATGGCGATTTCTTTCTCGGGCACCCTGTCAATCTTCCATAAAGCCGATGAGGATCTGGGTTATGTTATCCGCTCCCCCCTGCTTTTTCGCTTCGTCGATGAGGCGTTCGCTTTTTTGCTCCTGTGACGCCTCCGTGTCGGTGAGTATCTCGAATATTGTGATGTCGTCCACCATGCTGGAAAGGCCGTCGGTACAAAGCAGTATCTGGTCTCCGGCGCGCACGCGCTCGACGAACACGTCGACTTCGAGCGCATCCCGCGAACCCAATGCGCGCGTGATTACGTTGCGCCAGGGGTGCACCCTCGCGTCTTCATGCGAGATGAGCTTTTTCTGAAGCTGTTCGTTGACCCATGAGTGATCCTGGCTGATCTGGCGGAATCCGCTCTGCCGGAACAAATAGGCGCGGCTGTCGCCCACGTTGCCGATGGTGATGACGTGCCCCTCCACCTTCGCGCACACGACCGTGGTGCCCATTCCGGCGACTTGTTCGTTCTGGGTTGCGATCTCACGTATCTTCCGGTTGGCCACGCAGATCGCGTTCGAGATCCTGTTGCCCGTGTCCGAAAGTTTCGGGTCCACGCCGAACGGCGCGGTATCACTCGTAAGCGCGACGGAATTGAGCCTGAGGAAGTCGCAGACACTCTCGACCGCCACCCGGCTGGCGAGATCCCCCGCCGCGTGACCGCCCATCCCGTCGGCAATGATAAACAGGCAGTGGCCCTCGTCGACGAGATATGAGTCCTCGTTTTCCGTCCTTTTCAATCCGACGTCGGTCTGCGCGACAAAGCTCGCTTTCACCAGACAACCTCCCTCTGCATTCTACTGCGATCCGGCCTTTTCTATCTGGATCGTGGCGCCCGGCGCCGCTGCTGCCGGCACAACCACCTCGAATGCCTCGACCTGAACGTCCTTGGTCTTGACCACGCCGATGTCAATCAGCTCGACGTCGATCTCGATGTTTTGCATCGTCTCCTTGCTTATAAGAATCTTGCCTCTTCCGGCGGCACAAGTCAACCTGAAGGCTGTGTTGACCATTTCTCCGATGACAGTGTAGCTCATCCGATCCAGGTTGCCGACGTTGCCGGCGATGGCCGTACCGGTGTTGATGCCCACGCCGATGTCGTAGGGGCGCCTGCCCCTTTGCTCGGTGTTCTCGTTCAGGACCCTGATCCTTCTTATCATATCGACGGCCGCCAGCACCGCTCTGTCGGTGTCGTCGCCGTAGGAAAACGGCGCGCCGAATATCGCCATTACCGCG